>NZ_JBSFGS010000015.1:19472-218474 GCF_053596675.1 Kitasatospora sp. NPDC001664 | reverse complement strand
AAGGTGCCGTCCAGCTCGAAGTACATGTCCACCACCTCCAGCGGCAGACCCGCGAACACGGTGGGCACGGTGTGGCCGCCCATCCCGTTGCCCGCATCCACGACCACCTTCAACGGCCGGATCGCCGACAGGTCCACCAGCGACAGCAGGTGGTCCGCGTAACCGCGCAGCGTCTCCTTCGAGGAGATCGAACCCGGCTTCACGTCCAGCGCCGGCACCGCGACCGTGCCGTCCGCGCCCGTCCACGACTCCACCAGCTCACGGATCTGCGACAGGCCCGTGTCCTGGCCCACCGGCGCCGCACCCGAGCGGCACAGCTTGATCCCGTTGTACTGCGCCGGGTTGTGCGAGGCCGTGAACATCGCACCCGGCAGGTCCATCGACCCCGACGCGTAGTACAGCTGGTCGGTGGAGCACAGCCCGATCTCCACCACGTCCGCGCCCGAAGCCGCCGCACCCTCGGCGAACGCCCGCGACAGCGACGGCGAGGACGGACGCATGTCGTGACCCACCACGATCGCCGACGCACCCACCACCCGCACGAACGCCGCACCGAACGCCCGCGACAGCACCTCGTCCCACTGGTCCGGCACCACACCCCGGACGTCGTACGCCTTCACCAGCTGCTTCAGGTCACGCACAACCGCTCCAGTTGTTGGGTACTCAGACCAGGGCAGCGTACCGGGAGGTGATGGACGGTCGGTGAACACGGCGACGTACGTCAGCTCGGCGGACGCGGGCCGTCAGCTCTCCGGCGAGCGCAGGACCCTCAGGTGGCCGCGGCGGCCGGCCTCGGTGGACTCCGGCTCCCTGGAGGGGGCCTGACGGGGCGTCTGGGGGCGGGCAGCCTCGCGAACGGCGTTGGCCAGCGCCTCCAGGTCGTCGCTGCTGCGGCGGAGCGGATTGGTGTCGGCGGCCAGCCTGACGACCTCCCAGCCGCGCGGGGCGGTGAGGCGCTCGGCGTGCTCGGCGCACAGGTCGTAGCAGTGCGGCTCGGCGTAGGTCGCGAGCGGGCCCAGCACGGCGGTGGAGTCCGCGTAGACGTACGTCAGCGTCGCGACGGCCGGACGGCCGCACGCGGTCCGCGAACAACGACGTACAGAGCTCACGAGGGTGGACGGTACCGCACTCCTGACCAGGCCGCGAAGACCCGCCCCCACCGAGTGTCACGTGTCGCCGACATGGGCGTCGCCGGGGTGGTCCACTTCCGGGGCTCCAAGGACTACGCTCGACACTGATATGGACAGCTCCGCACCCCGACCTCCGGCGGACCAGCCCCGCTTCCGGCGCCACCGCGACCGGCACGGCCGTGGCCTGCGCGGACCCCTGGCACCGCCCCAGGTGCCCATCTCGCTCACCCGCTCCGAGTTGTTCGACGACTACGTCCGCGAGTCGGTGGAGCGCCTGGAACGGCGCTGGCCCCAGCTGATGGACGTCGAGTTCGCCGTGCAGGAGGTGCCGACCCCCGGCGAGGAGGACGACGAGGAGGGCGGCGTGCCGCTCGGACGGCTGGTGCCGGCCGGGCAGGGCCGCAAGAGCCGGATCGTCATCTACCGGCGGCCGGTGGAGATCCGGGCCAAGAGCCGGGACGACCGGGCCGCGCTGGTGCACGAGATCCTGATCGAGCAGGTGGCCGACCTGCTCGGCCTCTCCCCCGACGCGATCGATCCGCGCTACGACGAGGAGTGACGACGGAGCCCCCGGCCGGTGGTCCGGCCGGGGGCTCCGTCGTGCTCCTGTCGGTGCGTCAGGCGCCGGGGTCAGTGCAGCAGGACCGCCGGATCGGGCTGGGACTGCGGGATCCTGACGGTGGAGTGGTCGTCGCGGAAGGCCTGGACGGTGAAGCCCGGGACGTCCTTCACCGTCGCCGTGAGCATCCGCGCGGCCGTCACCGGGCCGCCGGAGACCGTCTCCACGGTCAGGCCGAAGACCCCGTTCAGCCCGGCCGGCTCGGGGGCCGGGAGGGCCACCGTGGCACCGGCGGGGATCGAGACCTCCTTGGTGGCGGGGGTGCCGCCGCCGCTGCCGGCCGAGGCGGTGACCTTCACCTTGGCCTCCTGCTCGCCCGTGGAGGTCAGGTAGAGCGTGGTGGCGTTGCCGCCCCGGTTGTCGGCGATCGAGGCGCGCTGGCCGACCGGCACCGCGCCGGTGATCCAGGCCGCGTCCGACTTGCCGTTCTGGGCGCGGTCCAGCCGCAGGGCGGCCACCACCGGGGTGGGGTGGCTCGGGTCGCTCGGGCTGAGCCGCAGCGCGCCGGGCTCGCCCCGGGTCACCTGGCCGAGGTCGACCGCGTTGACCATGCCGGCCTTGACGTGGATGGTCTCGAAGCCGGCCGGGGTGAACCAGCCGTTGCGGCCGGAGACCTGGATCTTCAGGTCCGCGTCCTCCTCGCCGGGGGCGGCGACCACCAGCCGGGCGGCCGAGTTGTCGGCCGCCAGGCCGGGCAGCACCTGGGTCGGGGCCGGGGTGGCGGAGGGCGGGATCCAGTCCGAGCCCTTGCTCCCGTCGGCGGCGTGCACGGCCGCGCCGATCCGGCCGCTGCGGGCCACCACGTGGACGGCCAGGTCCTTCTGGTCCTTCGTCAGGGAGGGCAGCCGGATCGCCTGCGAGGTGCCGGGGCCGAGCGCGATGCCCTCGGCCGCCGGGTTGTCGATCGCGCCCTTGTCCCCGAAGAGCTTGAGGTCGACCACGGCCGGGACCACCGGGTCGGGGTTGACCAGGCTGACGTAGTCCACCCGGTCCCCCGCCGTGCTGGCGCCGGAGAACCAGAAGCCGGTGCCGGTCGGCGTGCAGCTGAAGCCGGACAGGCCGCGGCCCTGCTCGTCGGTGACGGTGGTGGTCTGGGAGACCGTGAAGCCGGGGGCGTACCCGCCGGTGGCCACCGCGGTGCTGCCGGGGGCGGTGTCGGCGTTGGCGGCCGGGCCGCTGACCGGGACGCCGGGCTTGGCCAGCACCACCCGGGCGTCCGCCGGGGCCGCGTCGGCCGGAGCGGGAGCACCGGAGGCGGCGGCGGACGGGGCGGCTGACGGGGCCGCCGAGGGAGCGGATGACGGGGCGTCGGCCGCCGGGGCGTGCGGGACCACGTCGGAGAGCGCGCCGTAGCCGCCCGTCCCGGTGTCCTGCGGGGAGAACAGCGTGAGCGCGGTCGAACCGGTCAGGCCGTGCAGGGGCTGCGGGCAGACCAGCGCGGTGCGCTCGACCTTGGCACTGGCGGCGGCGGCCGGGGCGGCCGCCGCCGGATCGGCGGGCGGGCGCAGCTCGGCGACGCCGAAGACCACGCCGATCGCCACCGCGCCGGCCAGCAGCGAGACGCCGGTGCGGCTGCCGGCCGACGCCCCCGGGCCGGAGGCCTGCGGGTCGCCGGGGGCGCCCGGGTCGTCCGCCCCGGGGGCGGACCTGCCGAGCTTGGGGGCCCTGAGGGCCGGGGCCTTGAGCTTGGGGGCCTTGAGAGTGGGCTTCTTCATGACGGCGGGTCAGCTCCCCGATCCGGGCCGGTAGTGCTGGCCGTAGGGGTCGTTGGGGTCGTAGTAGGGCTCCTGCTGCGGCTGCCCCGGCACCCAGGGCTGCTGCTCCGGCTGGTCGTAGCCCGGGTACTCGGGCTGCGGCTGCTGCTCGTAGCCCTGCTGGTAGGGGTCGTAGCCGTAGGACTGCTGCTGCTCGTAGCCGTAGGGCACGGCGGCGGGCTGCTGGACGGCGTACTGGTCCCAGCCGTACGGGTCGGCCTGCTGGTACGGGTCCTGGTACTGCCCGTCCGGGGCGGCGGGTTCGGGTTCGGCGGCGGTCTGGGCCGGGATGGCGGCGTAGACGCCGGTCTCCTCGGCCGCGGACTGCTCCTCGCCCTCTCCGCGCTCGGCCATCCGGCGGGCCCGGCGGCTGCCGGGGGCCGGGGCCTGCGCCTGGGCGGCGGCGGCCAGCGCGGCGGCGGCCACCACCTCCTCGGGCAGGTCGTCGTCGTTGTGGTTGCGTCGGCCGGGCAGCGCCAGCACCAGGACGGTGAGGCCGAGCAGCACCTGGGCCCAGATCCAGCCGGTGTGCAGCAGGCTGCCGCTGCGGGTGACGTCCAGGGTGCCGCCGCCGGCCGGGAGCTTGAAGCCCTGCGCCCAGCCGTCCAGGGTGACCGGCTCCAGCTCGGTGCCGTCCAGGGTGGCCTTCCACTCGGGGGCGGCCTCCTCGGCCAGCCGCAGGGTGCGGCCGGCCTCCCCGGCCGGGAGCTTGCCGTGGACCTCGCGGACCCCGGCCGGGAACGGCTTGGCCGTGCCCTTGGCGTCCACCACCGCGGCGCGGGTGGCCGTGGCACCGGTGACCTGCCAGAGGCCGATGCCGTCCTCCTCGCTGAGCTTGGTCAGGCCGGGGGTGGTGTCCAGCACGTCCCGGGCCTTGCCGGTGAGCGGCTGCTTGAGCTCGACGTAGCCGATGCCGCGGGCGGCCAGGGCCTTGGCCTGCTCGCCGCCGGAGCCGCCGAGCAGCTTGCCGACCAGGCCGTCCAGCGCGCCCTTCGGGTCGTCGTCGAGGGCCACGGTGCCCTCGGCCTGACCGAGCGTCAGGCCGGAGCCGCGGACCAGGGCGTAGCGCACGGTGTCGCCGTCCCCGGTGACCACCAGGGTGCGGGCGCGGTCGGTGGTGCCGGCCTCCTCCGCGATGAAGGCGGGCACCTGGGCGGCGTCGCCCCGGCGCAGCGGGCCGTCGGCGCCGGTGACGGCCCACCAGACGGCGGTGCCGAACGGGGCCAGCACGGCGGTGGCCAGCACCAGGGCGGCGACCGGCTGGCGCCAGCCGAAGGCAATGCCGGAGACGCGGGCGTTGGCACCGTCGGCGCCGATCGCGGCGGCGGCCAGCAGGGCCACGCCGGCCAGCAGGGTGGCCGGGCCGGCCCAGGCGGCGACCGGGACTCCGCCGGAGGCCGGGGTGACGCTGGTGCCGGCCACCACCACGGTGAAGATCATTCCGGCCAGGGCGGCGCCCCAGGCCGCCAGTACGGCGCGGCGGCGGTCGGCGCGCAGCAGTGCGGCGAGGGCTGCCAGCACCACGCCGGCGGAGAGCCAGACCGGCGGCACCCCGGCGCCGCCGGGGTTGACCAGGGCCAGGCCGAGCGGGCTGGCCGCCGGGCCCTCCAGGCCGGGCAGCCCGGCCTCCAGCAGCAGCCGGGACGGGTGCGCGAGCACCTCCAGCGACCAGGGGGCGAGCACCAGCACGGGGGCGCCGAGGATCACCAGGACGCGCAGGCCGAGCAGCCGGACGGCCTCGCCGCCGGAGCCGTAGGCACCGCCGCGCAGCACCGCGTGGGCCAGTGCCGCCAGGCAGAGCGGGAGGGCGATGGCCCAGGTGAGCGGGACGAAGGCGGTGCAGACGGTGAGCATCAGCACCGTCATCCAGGTGGACCGCCAGCCGGGGCGGGCGCCCTTGGCGGCGGTCTCGGCACGGATGCCGAGGCCGGCGCTGATCGCGGCGGCGCGGGCCAGCGGCGGCAGCAGCACGGCGAGCACCGCGGTGCCGATCCGGCCCTGGGCCAGCGCGCCGGTGGCGGCGGGCAGCAGGGCGTACCCGGCGCTGGCCCAGGCGCGGACCAGCTTGGACTCGATCAGCGGGCGGGAGACCAGGTAGGCGCTGACCGCGGCGAGCGGGATGGCCAGCACCAGCAGCAGGGCGACCATCAGGTCGGCGTTGCCGAGCAGCAGCCAGGAGAGCACCGCGAGCACGCCCAGGTAGGGCGGGGCGGTGGCGGTGGAGCCGCCGCCGACCGGGTGCCAGGCGTCCGCGTACATCGACCAGAGGCCCGACGCACCGTCAGCGGCGGGCAGCAGCGCGCCGCCCAGCAGGCCGCCGCCGCCGAAGAGGTTCCGGCAGGCGATCACGGAGACCACCAGCAGGGCGGTGAAGAGCAGCGGGGCGGGGCGCCGGGCCAGCTTCTTGATCAGGGCGAACTGCTCGACCACCAGGTCGTCGGCGTCCTCGTCGCCCGGGCCGGACTCGGCCGAGCCGTGCCGGCCGGCGCCCGGGTCCTCGCCGCCGCCGATGCCGAGGGCGCCGATCATGCCCTCGACCGCGAGGCGGGTGGTGGCACCGGGGGCCGGGAAGAGCGTGCGGTCGTCCAGCGGGTCGCCGGACCTGGTCCTGGCCCGCCGTTTGCGGGCGGCCAGCAGGCGGGGCAGCCGGACCAGCTCGTGGCCCAGGCCCGCCAGCTCGTCGAACGCCTGCTTGGGGTCCTTGCCGACCACGTTGACCAGCATCCGGAGCAGGGTGCCGAGCACCAGCCGGAGCAGCACGTACGGGAGCAGCAGGCCCTTGGAGTTGGCCAGCAGGGTGTAGACGGCGCCGGCCTTGTCGACCCGGTGCGGGTGGGCGGAGCCGCAGTCGATCTGGCGGCGCTCACGGCTGGCCGCCTCGGCGTGCCGCAGCACCGCGTCGGGGGCGACCACGACCCGGTGGCCGGCGGCGTTGACCCGCCAGCAGAAGTCGGTGTCGTCCCGCATCAGCGGGAGGGCCTTGTCGAAGCCGCCGAGCTCCTCGAAGACGTCCCGGCGGACCAGCATGCCCGCGGTGGAGACGGCGAGCACCGGACGGACCTGGTCGTGCTGGCCCTGGTCCTGCTCGCGGCGGTCCAGGCCGGTCCAACGGCGGCCGGAGCGGGCGATGGTGACGCCCACTTCGAGCAGCTGGCGGCGGTCGTACCAGCTGCGCAGCTTGGGTCCGACCACGGCGGCGGTCGGAGTGGAGTCGGCGACCTGGAGCAACCGGCGCAGGGCGTCGGTCTGCGGCTCGCAGTCGTCGTGCAGCAGCCAGAGCCACTCGACCGGCTCGGTCTCCCGCGGGCCGCCGCGGCCGAGCTCGTCCTCGGCGCCCAGCGGGTCGCCGAAGTCGTCCCAACCGCCCGTCACCGGGTCGTACCCGGAGGGGTCGAGGCTGTACGGGAGGTCCTCGGGGCGCAGCGGCGGGGAGTTGAAGACGGCCTGGCCCACGGCGTTGCCGAAGCCGGAGCGGCGGCCGAGGACCAGCGGACCGCTCTCCGGCAGCCAGTCGCCGAGGGTGTCCCGGAGCAGCTGGGGGGAGGTGTCGGTGGAGCCGGTGTCGACGGCGAGGATGCGCTGGACCGGACGGTCCTGCCCGAGCAGGCCGGCCAGGGCCTGCGGGAGCCACCGGGCACCGTCGTGGGAGACGATCACGGCGGTGACCAGGTGGCGCGGGTATGCGGGAGGCCGGGCAGCGGAGAAGCCGCTCTGGTGGCTGTAGACGGTCATCGAGTGCGTGAGCCCCAAGCTTCTCGGTGCGGCCAAGGGAGTTGGCGCACCACACTAACGGCTCCGGGTGGCGGCCTCGTCCCCGGTGTACCGCCGAGCACGTGCGGAAGCGGGGGAAAAGGGATGGCATGACCGTGCGGCGAGGCCCGGACGCCGGGTGCCGTCGGCACATTCGGGAGTTGTGCGGGAATCGGGCCGGAAATGCGAAAGCGCCCCACCGTCTTAGGTGAGGCGCTGCACGAACTCGAGAACGGCCGGTCAGACCGCGCTCTTCTTGAGGCGACGGCGCTCGCGCTCGGAGAGACCGCCCCAGATGCCGAACCGCTCGTCGTTGGCGAGGGCGTACTCCAGGCACTCGGAGCGGACCTCGCAGGCCAGGCAGACCTTCTTGGCCTCGCGGGTGGAGCCGCCCTTCTCCGGGAAGAAGGACTCCGGGTCGGTCTGGGCGCAGAGCGCCCGCTCCTGCCAGCCGAGCTCCTCTTCGTCCTCTTCGATGCCCTCACCGATCAACAGCTCAAAGAGCTCGCTCATCTCTGGCGCCTCCTCTGCCCCTTTTGGCGTCCCCGTGGTGTTGCCGTTGCCTGGAGCGGCGGAACGACACGAGTGAAATTACATGTGCGTCACTCTGGCCCAGTCAAGCCGAGCTCTGGTATTGGGCCGAGGATTCACTCCCCGGAACCAAGGCACTACGGCAAGTGTACATATCCGGACATGATGGTCTTACTGCCCTAAACGGACCAATCAGCCGGAACCACCCACTGCCTGACACGCAGTCAACCTGACGCCCCCTCAGCCCCACCACCCCCCGAACGGGTGGACGCGGGCCGCGGCGCACTCGGTTGCCGCTGGTCACCGGCTGCCTTCCCGGCGATCTTCACATCGAAACATAGAGGGTGATTTATCACCCCATCCGGTGGTTCATGCTCGAAGTTCCCCAAATGCCCGGGGGATCAGGTTGACACTGGGGCCCCTCTTGCGGTCTCCTTGCCCTCATGTCAGAGTTCGCCACCCTCGTGAGCCGCCGCCAGGCGCTGCTCCGTCGTGCCGCGAGCTCCCTCTGTTGTCGCCTCTGTTCCTGTATCTAGGCGCACGCGTCCCACCGCGCGCCGCCCAGGAGCACCGAGGCCGCCCGCGCGACAGTCCCCCCTGAATCCCCGCGGACCGGCTGAACACCCGCCGATCTCCGCATCCGAGGATTCCGCCCCATGCGAATGCCCCGCCTCCGCAAGCGCAACCGTGACCGCGCCCGGCAGCAGCGTCTGCTCGCAGCCGCCACCGTGCCCGCCCCGCGCTGGACCGACGGCCTGAGCGACGTCTCGATCGCCGGTGACCCGACCGCGTTCCAGCACCTGGCCCGCACCGACCTGCCCGCCCACCCGACCACGGTGGCCGGCTACGCCCGGCTGGTCCGCGAGATCGCCGCCGACCGCTCCCGCTGGGAGCCGCTGGTCCGCTACGACGCCCTCACCCGCTGGTACTCCCGGCTGGAGACCGGCCCCGGCTACGAGGTCTGGCTGCTCAGCTGGCTGCCCGGCCAGGGCAGCGGCTTCCACGACCACGGCGCCTCCTCCGGCGTGATGACGGTGGTCCGGGGCGAGCTGGTCGAGCGGGCGCTGACCCAGGACGGCGAACAGCAGCGGCCGCTCCCCGAGGGCACCCGCCGGGTGTTCTCCTCCGGGTACCTGCACGAGATGGTGAACGCCTC
This sequence comes from Kitasatospora sp. NPDC001664, assembly GCF_053596675.1. Lineage (NCBI taxonomy): Bacteria > Bacillati > Actinomycetota > Actinomycetes > Kitasatosporales > Streptomycetaceae > Kitasatospora > Kitasatospora sp. NPDC001664. The sequence goes on along the minus strand of NZ_JBSFGS010000015.1, from coordinate 209,534 downwards.
GCTGGAGCCGGCCGTCTCCATCCACCTCTACTCGCCGGGCCTGGTGGAGATGAACCAGTACGGCGCCGCTCCCACCACCGCCACCGCCGAGCACCGGATCGACGCGCACTGACGGCCCGTGGCCTCGCGGCGGGTGCCGCCTGGCAGGATGGGCGCATGCGCATCGTGGCACTGGCAGGCGGCATCGGTGGGGCGCGCTTCCTGCGCGGGCTCCGGGAACTGACCGGCCCTCAGGACGAGATCACCGTCATCGGCAACACCGGGGACGACATCCACCTCTTCGGGCTGAAGGTCTGCCCCGACCTGGACACCGTGATGTACACCCTGGGCGGTGGCATCCACGAGGAGCAGGGCTGGGGCCGGGCCGACGAGACCTGGTCGGTCAAGGAGGAGATGAAGGCCTACGGGGTCGGCCCGGACTGGTTCGGGCTGGGCGACCGGGACTTCGCCACCCACATCGTGCGCACCCAGATGCTCGCCGCCGGGTACCCGCTGAGCGCCGTCACCGAGGCGCTCTGCGCCCGCTGGCAGCCCGGCGTGCGGCTGCTGCCGATGAGCGACGACCGGGTCGAGACCCACGTGCGGATCACCGAGGACGGTGCGCCCCGCGTCGTGCACTTCCAGGAGTACTGGGTGCGGCTGCACGCGGCGGTGGACGCCGAGGCGATCATCGCGGTCGGCGCCGACACGGCCAAGCCCGCCCCCGGCGTGCTGGAGGCGATCGCGGCGGCCGACGTCATCCTGCTGCCGCCGTCCAACCCGGTGGTCTCGATCGGCACCATCCTGGGCGTGCCCGGCATCCGGCAGGCGGTGGCCTCGGCCGCCGCCCCGGTGGTCGGGCTCTCCCCCATCATCGGCGGCGCCCCCGTGCGCGGGATGGCCGACAAGGTGCTGGCGGCGGTGGGCGTGGAGGCGAGCGCCGAGGCGGTGGCGCTGGACTACGGCTCCGAGCTGCTGGACGGCTGGCTGGTGGACACCGCCGACGCGGCCGCCGTCGAGACGGTGGAGGCGGCCGGGATCGCCTGCCGGGCGGTGCCGCTGCTGATGACCGACGTGGCCGCGACGGCCGGGATGGCGCGGGCGGCGCTGGAGCTGGCCGAGCAGGTGCGGGCGTGACCACGGTGGGGCCCGGGGCTGGGCCGGGGGCGTTCTCCGTCCTGCCGGTGGCCGGGCTGCCGGAGATCGAGCCCGGCACGGACCTGGCCGAACTCATCGCCAAGGCGGGCGAGTTCGAGGACGGCGACGTGGTGGTGGTCACCTCGAAGATCGTCTCCAAGGCTGAGGGCCGGATCGTCGAGGCCGCCGACCGGGAGGCCGCGATCGACGCCGAGACCGTCCGGGTGGTGGCCCGGCGCGGCCGCTCCCGGATCGTGGAGAACCGCAACGGCCTGGTGATGGCCGCCGCCGGCGTGGACGCCTCCAACACCGCACCCGGCACCGTCCTGCTGCTCCCGCTCGACCCCGACGCCTCGGCCCGCGCCCTGCGGGCCCGGCTGCGGCAGCTGACGGGCCGCCGGCTGGGCGTGCTGGTCACCGACACCTTCGGGCGGCCCTGGCGCAACGGGCTCACCGACGTGGCGATCGGCGCGGCCGGGGTCGCGGTGGTCGAGGACCACCGGGGCCGGCGGGACAGCCACGGCAACGAGCTCACCCTGACGGTGACCGCCACCGCCGACGAACTGGCCGCCGCCGGCGACCTGGCGAAGGGCAAGGCCAGCGGCGTGCCGGTCGCCGTGGTGCGGGGCCTCGGCGGCGTGGTCACCGAGGAGGACGGCGACGGGATCCGGCCGCTGCTGCGGCCGGTGGTCGACGACCTGTTCCGGATGGGGACCTCGGAGGCGCTGCGGGAGGCCGTCACGCTGCGGCGGACCGTACGCTCCTTCACCGCCGAACCGGTGGACCCGGAGGCCGTGCGGCGGGCGGTGGCGGCGGCCGTGACGGCCCCGGCCCCGCACCACACCACGCCGTGGCGCTTCGTGCTGGTGGAGACGGCGGAGGCCCGGGAGCGACTGCTGGACGCCATGCTCGCCGCCTGGCGGCACGACCTGGCCGAGCTCGACGGCTGGGACGAGGCGAAGATCGCCCGGCGGACGGCGCGCGGCAACGTGCTGCGGGCCGCGCCGTACCTGGTGGTGCCGTGCCTGGTCACGGACGGCTCGCACGACTACCCCGACGCGCGGCGGGCCGCGGCGGAGCGGGAGATGTTCGTGGTGGCGATGGGGGCGGCCGTGCAGAACCTGCTGGTCACGCTGGCCGGGGAGGGCTACGGCTCGGCCTGGGTCTCCTCGACGATGTTCTGCCGCGACACCGTGCGGGAGGTGCTCGACCTGCCGGGCGGGTGGGACCCGATGGGCGCGGTGGCGGTCGGGCGGCCGGCGGAGGAGCCGAGGGCGCGTCAGGCGCGTTCGGCGGACGCCTTCCTGACGGTGCGATGAGCGGGCTGGGGCTGCTGGTCGTCTACACGGCCCGGCTCGCGGAGTGCGTCGACTTCTACCGGGGGCTCGGGCTGCGGTTCACCGCGGAGCGGCACGGCACCGGGCCGGAGCACTACGCGGCGGAGCTGGCCGACGGCACCGTCCTGGAGCTCTACCCCGCCCGGGCCGGTCGCGAGACGGGCGCCCTCCGGCTCGGCCTGACCATCGAAGGAGCGGACGGGGTACGGCTGTTGACCGATCCGGACGGCCGGACGGTGGAGGTGCGGGGACCGCTCAGCGGTGGCGGTGGTCGTTCGGGGTGAGGCGGGGTCCGTAGCGGGGGGCACGGGCGCCGGTCAGACCGATCAGGCGGCAGACCCGGTGGCGGTGGCCCGCGTACGGGGCCAGCAGCGCGAGCATCTGGGCGTCGTCGCTGCGGGGGCGGCCCGCGAGGGCCCAACCGACCAGGTTCGGCAGGTGGAAGTCGCCGACCGAGACGGCGTCCGCGTCGCCGTTGCTGCGCTGGAGGGTCTCGGCGGCGGTCCACGGGCCGATGCCGGGGACGGTGGTGAGGCGGGCGATCGCCGCCTCGTGCGGCAGGGCTGACGCCTCTTCGAGCCGGGGTGCGAGACGGACCGCCCGGACGACGGTCGCGGCGCGCTTGGGGTCGACGCCGGCGCGGTGCCACTCCCAGGACGGCAGCATCGCCCACTCCCGGGCGGAGGGCGCGACCCGCATGCCCTCGGCCGGGCCCGGGGCCGGGGTGCCGAAGTCCTTGAGGAGGGTGCGCCAGGCGCGGTACGCCTCGTCGGTGGTGACCTTCTGTTCGAGGATCGCCGGGATCAGGGACTCCAGGACCAGGCCGGTGCGGGTGAGGCGCAGGCCGGGGTGGTTGCGCTGGGCCTCACGGAGCGGGCCAGGGGGCAGGTGGAGTCCTGACGGGTCGTCGGAGGCACCGAGGAGTTGCGGGACGCGGTCCAGCAGCCATTCGGCGCCGGGGCCCCAGGCGTGGGCCTCGACGGCTCCGGCGCTCTGGGCCAGACGGAGGGTGCCGACGCCGGCGGGGGTGCGGGAGGCCCGCCAGACGGCGCCGTCGCCGCTGGTGCGGTACGCCGGGTCGGCGGGACCACGGCGCAACGGCAGCAAGGTCCGCCCCAGGTCCAGCGGGAACCCGGGCTCCCAACGACGCACCGCCTCCGACACCTTGCCGCACCTCCGAGGCGAGGATACGCGGCGGGGATTCGGTCACACCGGGGGCGCGAGGCCCTGCGCGCGGGGGAACGGCAGCACGTGCAACTGGCTCGCGTGCCCCGATCTCACGCTGCTCCGCCTTCCGGTTCGCGCAGTTCCCCGCGCCCCCGGTGTCACCACTTCCGCCCAGGGTCACCTTCCCTGGAGGTGGGTGGACCAGGTGCGGATGGCGGGGAGGCGGGTGTAGAGGGCGGTCCCGGGGCATTCGGTGTTGAAGGCGTCGCGGTGGCCGGAGACGGTGTCGAAGGTGGCGGTGGTGCCCTTGGGGTAGCGGCTGCCGTCGGAGGCGGAGGTGAGTTGGGTCTTGCCGTTGGCGGGCTGGCCGGTGAGGCCGAGCTTCCAGGCGGCGAGTTTGGCGATGCCGTCGATCTGGGGTTGGGGGACGGCGTCGGCCGTGTAGCGGCCGAGGGCGGCGACGCCGGCGGTGTCGGTGTTGAAGCCGAGGGTGTGGGCGCCGAGGACGGCCTGGGCGACTCCGCCGGCGCGGCCCTCGTAGACGGTGCCGCAGCGGTCGACCAGGAAGTTGTAGCCGAGGTCGCGCCAGCCGTTGCTCTTGACGTGGTACTGGTAGATCGACCGGATGACCTTGGGCGCGTCGGAGCAGGCGTAGTCGTTGGCGGTGTCGGTGTGGTGGACGAAGACCGCGCGGACCGGGCCGGTGTAGGTGAAGTCGGGCTCGCGGATGGACTCGTCGGCGCCCCAGCCGGCCCGGGTGACGATGCCCGGCCGGGGTGCGGCCCCGCCCGCGCGGCGCAGCGGCACGTCCTGCCCGGGGTCGACCAGCTCCGCGCGCAGGCCGCGCGGGGCGGTGCCGGTGAAGCGGACCTCGACCCCGTCGCTGGGGCCGACCCAGAGCGGGGAGGTGGCACCGCGCCGGGCGGCCTCGGGGCCTTCGGGGTCGGGCCGGTCGTCGGGTTCGACGGTCAGCGGGTGCCAGGGGCTCCAGTCGCCGCCGACGGCGCGGGTGCGGACCTCGACGGTGCCGTCCGGGGTGGCGGCGGGGTCGTCCCAGCTGACGCCGACCAGGGAGAACGGGGCGGTGCCCTGCTGCGGCAGTCCGCGCTGACCGTTCGTCAGGGGGACGGTCCTGACGCTTCCGGAGGAGCCCGCGGCGGGGCCCTCGGCGAGGGCGGGCGGGGGGAGCAGGAGGAGGGCGCTGGTGGCGGCGGTGGCGGCGGCGAGCAGAGCGAGGCGCATGAATGGGATATTGAGGGCAAAACGGTTCTGACGCCACGTCGGTTCCGCCGGGCGGCCGCCTCTCCCCCGCCGGACGGGGAGGTCGTAGGCTGGGGCGCACCATGACTGCGCCATTCGCTGCCGACGCCCGCACCCCCGCCGAGCTGCTGCACGCCTACCTGCGCCCGGGGGCCCTCGACGCGGACCCGACCCGTCCGCTGGTCACGTTCTACGACGACGCGACCGGCGAGCGGGTGGAGCTCTCCGCCAAGACCTTCGACAACTGGGTCGCCAAGACCGCCAACCTGCTCCAGGACGAGCTGAACGCCGGTCCGGAGGACCGCGCCGCGCTGCTCCTGCCGGCCCACTGGCAGAGCGCCGTCTGGCTGCTCGCCTGCTGGTCGGTGGGCGTGGTCGCGGTGCCCGGCGGCGCCCCGGCCGACGCCGACCTGGTGGTGAGCGGCCCGGACGGGCTGGACTCCGCCAAGGACTGCTCCGGCGAGCGGGTGGCGCTCGCGCTGCGTCCGCTCGGCGGGCGGTTCCCGGCCCGGCCGGACGGCTTCCTGGACTACGCCGCCGAGGTGCCGGGGCAGGGCGACCGGTTCGCCCCGTACTCGCCGGTGCACCCGCAGGCGATGGCGCTGGAGACGGTGGTGGAGGACGGGCTGCCGCTGAAGCTGACGGGGGAACAGACCGTGGCACTGGCCCGGGAGGGCGCGGCCCGGCTCGGCCTCGACACCTCCAGCCGGGTGCTCAGCACGCTCTCGTACGACGACTGGGCCGGGCTGGAGGCCGGGCTGCTGGCCCCGCTGGCGGCCGGTGCCTCGGTGGTGCTCTGCCGGAACTCGGGCGGGCTGACCGAGGAGCAGTGGGCGAAGCGGATCGAATCCGAACGAGTGACTCTGCGTCTGGGCTGATCCGCCCGGACCGGCGACCGGGTAGGAATCCCGGTCATGGCCGAGGACGATGACCAGAGCGAGCGCCCCCCGACCGTCCGCGGCGGGGGGCGCCGCCGCATCCTGCTGATCCTCTCCGGGGTGCTGGCGCTGCTGCTGGTGGCCGGAGGCGTGGTGGCCTGGATCGGCTACCGGAAGCTGGACGGCAACATCGGGACCGACACCGCCACCGGGCAGCTGCTGCGGCACGACGAGTCGGAGCGGCCCGAACGGGGGCCGCAGCAGGCCAGGAACATCCTGCTGATCGGCAGCGACGACCGCAGCGGGGCCAACGGCGAGTACGGCTTCGCGGGCGGGCAGCGCTCGGACACCACGATCCTGCTGCACCTGGCGGCGGACGGGGAGCACGCCACCGCGGTCTCCATCCCCCGGGACGCGATGGTCCGGGTGCCGGCCTGCGAGCTCCCGGACGGGACGCGCTCGACCCCCCGGTTCGTGCAGTTCAACTGGGCCTTCGAGCTGGGCGGTCCGGCCTGCACGATCCGGACCGTGGAGCGGCTCAGCGGCATCCGGATCGACCACCACCTGATCCTGGACTTCACCGGCTTCAAGAAGATGGTGGACGCGGTCGGCGGGGTGGAGGTGTGCGTGCCCCGGGCGATCCACGACCGCAACGCCAAGCTGGACCTGCCGGCCGGGCGGCAGGTGCTGGGCGGGGAGCAGGCGCTCGGGTACGTCCGGGCCCGGGAGACCCTCGGGGACGGCAGCGACACCCAGCGGATGGGGCGTCAGCAGGAGTTCCTGGCCTCCATGGTGCGCAAGGTGCAGTCCACCGGGGTGCTGCTCAACCCGACCCGGCTCTGGCCGCTGCTGAACGCCGCCACCGAGGCGGTCACCGCGGACGAGGGGCTGAGCCGGCTGGGCGCGCTCTACGACCTGGCCCAGGACCTGCGCTCGATGCCGACCTCGAACGTGGTCTTCCTGACCACCCCGCGCCGCCCCTACCCGGGGAACTGGGACCGGGACCAGCTGGTCCAGCCGGACACCGACCAGCTGTTCGCCGCGCTGCGGTCCGACCGCGCGGTGAGCGTGCGGGCCTATCAGGTGCCCGCGTCGCCCTCGCCCACCCTGCTGGCCGACGGGGCGCCCTCGCCGCTCCTGCGCGACCCCTCGGTGGACGGCTCCACCGCGCACGAGCCCCCGCCGGGCGCCTCCGCCGGCCCCTCCCCGGACGACCTCGGCGGCTGGACGCCGTCGGCCGGCCCGACCGCCCTGCCGACCGCCGAACCGACCCTGGAGGGCCGGACCGCCGACCAGGAGGTCTGCTCGATGCACTGACCGCGGCGGTCGGGAGCGGTCGGCCCCGGTCCGACGGGGCGTGAACTTTGCCCGTTTTCACGGTGTTTGACCACCGTGGCAACGGTCACAGTACGACCGGATCATGACCGGAGCTCGTCTAGGGTGTCCGGGGTGAACAGCGGAAACCGGCACGACGGACACCTCGCGGACCAGACCCCGGCCGCAGTGGACCCGGCCGACCAGTGGGTGCTCGACCCGGCCACCGGGGAGTTCCGGCTGGACCTGGACGCCGCACCGGCCCCCGCCCAGGCCACCGTGCCCCGCCCGCGGGCCGCCCGGCCCGGAGCCGCCGCACCGCCGGCCGGCCGACGGGCCTCGCGCCGCCACACGGGCGGCGGCGGTCGCCGACGCGCCGTCAAGTGGACCGCCGGGGTGGCCGCACTGGTCCTGGTGGCGGGCTGCGGCGGGGCGCTGTACGCCTACCAGCGCCTGAACGGCAACATCTCCTCGGTGAACGTCCAGGTCGGCCCGGACTCCGAGCGCCCGCAGGCCGCCGCCGGGGCGATGAACATCCTGGTGATCGGCACCGACAGCCGCAAGGGCCTGGGCCGCGAGTACGGCGACGAGGGCAGCCCCGGCCACGCCGACACCACCCTGCTGATGCACGTGGCCAAGGACCGCAGCAACGCGACGGTGATGAGCATCCCGCGCGACCTGATGGTCACCATCCCGGAGTGCGAGACGGACGGGAAGAAGATCCCGGGCACCGCCAGGACGCTGTTCAACGAGAGCCTGGGGCAGGAGGGCCGTGACCCGGGCTGCACCTGGCGGACCGTCGAGAAGATGACCGGCATCCGGATCGACCACTTCCTGATGGTGAACTTCGAGGCGGTGAAGACCCTCTCCACCGCCGTCGGCGGGGTGGAGGTCTGCGTGGCCAAGGACATCAACGACACCGGCTCGCACCTGAAGCTGACCAAGGGCCGGCACGTGGTGCAGGGCGAGGACGCGCTCGCCTTCGTCCGCACCCGGCACGCCGTCGGCCAGGGCAGCGACCTGTCCCGGATCGAGCTCCAGCAGCAGTTCCTCAGCTCGATGATCCGCAAGATGAAGAGCGGCGACACCCTGACCAGCCCGACCAAGCTGTTCAACCTGGCCGACGCCGCCACCAAGGCGCTCACCGTGGACGCGGGCCTGAAGAGCGTGGACAAGCTCAAGGACCTGGCGCTGGACCTCTCCAAGGTGGACACCAAGCACATCACCTTCGCCACCGTGCCGGTGCTGGACGACCCGAAGAACAAGGGCCGGGTCATCCTGAACGAGAAGCCCGCCGAGCAGCTGTTCGCGATGGTCGCGGCCGACCGTTCGCTGACCGAGGTGGCGGCCGCGGCCGCGGCGCCCTCCGCCGAACCGTCCCCGGCCCAGGCCTCGGCCCCGCCGGCCGCCACGGTGGACGCGGCCGCCGTCCGGGTCACCGTGCGGAACGGCTCCGGCACCCCCGGCCAGGCCACCAAGGCCGTCACCGCCCTGAAGGGGAAGGGCTTCGCCCAGGCCGGCACCGGCAAGGACACCGCCGCCGCCGCGACCACCACGGTCTCCTACCCCAAGGGCCGGGCCGAGCAGGGCGCCGCCCTGGCCGCCGCGCTCGGGCTGCCCGCCGAGGCCGCCAAGGAGAGCACCGCGATCGCCGCCGGGGAGCCGCTGCTGCTGGTGCTCGGCAAGGACTTCACCGAGCTCGGCAAGCCCGCCGCGCCGGTGCCGACCGAGGCGCCCAAGGACCTCCAGCGGGTGCAGGCGGACGACGCCGACGTGTGCGCGAAGTAGGCGGAGATGGTCAAACTCACAGTCATACGATCGTTCTGACTGTGTAACAGATCCGCGATCGACGTGGTGGCGTCGGGTAGGTTCCGAACAGGTGGCCTACGGGGGGCTGCTCACGACGAGTGGTGGTGCTACCGATGACGAACGTCCGGACACGGCCGTCCGAAGGGCGCGCCGCCTCCCGGCAGGCCGCCGAGCAGCGGCGGGGCGGACGGCGCGTGCTGCGGTGGCTGGCCCTCGGCCTGGCCTTCCTGCTGCTGGCCGCCTGTGGCGGCGGCTACTGGTACTACCAGCACCTGAACGGCAACTTCGACTCCGGCGAGCGGAACCTCAGCGACGCCTCCGGCGCCAGGACGGCCCCCAACGCGGCCGGCCAGACGCCGATCAACATCCTGATGATCGGCACCGACAACCGCGGCTCGGCCAAGAACATCGCCCTCGGCGGCTCGGCCGACGACGCCGGGCGGCCCGGCCTGGCCGACGTCCAGATGCTGCTGCACGTCTCCGCCGACCGCTCCAACGCCTCGCTGATATCCATACCCCGCGACACGCTGGTGACCATCCCGGCCTGCCGCAGCGAGGACGGGAAGACCACCAAGCCCTCGGTCCGCAGGACGATGATCAACGAGGCGCTGGCCCGCGGCGGCCCCGGCTGCCTGCTCGGTACCTGGCAGGCCATCACCGGCCTGTACATCGACCACTACATGATGATCGACTTCGCCGGCGTGGTGGACATGGCCGACGCGGTCGGCGGCGTGCCGGTCTGCGTCAACATGAACCTCTACGACCGCTACCGCAAGGGGCACGGCGGCACCGACCTCAAGCTCGCCAAGGGCACCCACCGGATCCAGGGCGAGCAGGCGCTGCAGTGGCTGCGCACCCGCGACGCCTGGGGCGACGACATCGGCCGGACCAAGGCCCAGCACCTGTACCTCTCGTCGATGGTCCGGGAGCTGAAGTCCAAGGGGACGCTCACCGACCCGGGCGCGCTGCTGAAGCTGGCCGAGACCGCCTCGAAGTCGATCAGCCTCGACAAGGACCTGGCGGACGTCAAGGCGCTGCTCGACCTCGGCACCGACCTGCGCAAGGTGCCGACCGAGCGGATCACCACCCTCACCGTGCCGACCGTGACGGCCACCAGCGACGAGAACCGGCTGGAGCTCAAGGAGCAGGACACCCGGCAGATCTGGGACATGCTGCTGGCCGACCGTCCGCTGGACGACAAGGGCCCGGCCCCGAGCTCCTCCCCCACCCCGTCACCGACCCCCTCCCCGTCGGCGGGCACCGCGGCGCCGTCGACCGTGGCGGTCACCGTGCAGAACTCCTCCGGCGTGGAGCGCCGGGCCGGCGACGTCAGGGCGGCCCTGGTCGCCAAGGGCTTCACCAAGGCCGCGACCACGGCCAACGGCACGGCCCGCAAGACCACCCAGCTCGAGTACCCGCCCCAGCAGTCGGCCGAGGCCCAGGCGGTCGCCGCCGCCCTCGGGCTGCCCCGCACCGCCCTGCACGAGGGCACCGCCAAGAGCGAGCTGCTGCTCTCCGTCGGCGCCGACTGGCCGAGCGGCACCGCCTTCCCGGTGACCGCCCCGCCGACCCAGCTCCCCAAGTCGGCCGAGGCCGTCACCGCCGACAACGACAAGAACTGCATGGACGTCAACCCGCAGGGCGGGCTCTACACCTTCTGAGCCCCGCCCTCGGCGTCCTCGCGCAGCACGCCGTCGCTCTCGGTGTAGCGCTCGCCGGTGCGGGGGCACAGCCAGCTGCCGGGGGCGGTCTCGGTGAGCGGCTCGCCGGCCCGGCCGACCCACTTGAGGCGGCGGGCCGGGACGCCGGCCACCAGGGCGAAGTCGGGGACGTCCCGGTGCACCACGGCGCCCGCCGCGACCAGGGCCCAGCGGCCGACGGTGACGCCGGGCGTGATCACCGCGCGGGCGCCGATCGAGCTGCCCTGACGGAGCGTCACGCCCTGCGCGTGCCAGTCGTCCCCGCGCTTGAGCTTGCCGTCCGGATCCACCGAGCGCGGGTACACGTCGTTGGTGAGCACCGCCGCCGGGCCGACGAAGACGCCGTCCTCCAGGACGGCGGGCTCGTAGACCAGGGCGTGGTTCTGCAGCTTCACCCGGTCCCCGATCACCACGCCGGGGCCGACGTACGCGCCGCGCCCGATGATGCACTCCGACCCGATCACCGCGTCCTCGCGGACCTGGGCCAGGTGCCAGACCGTACTGCCCTCGCCGATGCGCGCCCGCTCGTCGACGTCGGCGCTCTCCACCACTCGCACTGGGTTCCCCATGGCGCCGAACATAGCGTCACGGGGCCCCTGCCGGTGGCCGGTTGGAGGTGACCGGCATCATCCGGCCGGGGCGAACGGGTGCATGAACGTTTCGGCGAGCGGGCCCGCGTACGGCGTACCCGCCCGGCGCGTCCTGCTTCCGTGCTCCCGCGGCGCGCCTACCATCCGAGGGTGCCGCCGACTGCCGCCCGTCACGGGACCGACCCCCAGCGCACCCCACCGGTGCGCCGCCGGTGGGGCCGGTGGCTGGCGGGCGCCGTCTCGCTCGCCGTGCTGGCCACCGCCTGCGGCGGCCGGACCCTGCTGGCCGGGGTCGGGGACGCGATCGGCCGGGTGGACGCCTTCGGCTCCGCCGGGGACCGGCCGCCCGACGACGGGGTGACCACCTTCCTGGTGGCCGGCACCGACGACCGGGAGGGGATCCCGGCCGACACCCTGAAGGGGGTGCTGCACGCCGGCGGCGAGTCCTGCCACTGCACGGACACCCTGATGATCGTCCAGCTGGCCGCGCACGGCGGCCGGGCCAGCGTGGTCTCCGTCCCGCGCGACTCCTACGTGGTGATCCCCGCCCACCGCGACCTGGCCACCGGCCGGGAGGTCCCCGAGGGCCACGGCAAGGTCAACGCCGCCTACGGGATGGGCGGTCCCGCCCTCACCGTCCGCACCGTGGAGCGCAACACCGGTCTGCGGATCGACCACTACCTCCAGGTCGACTTCCTCTCCTTCGTCTCCACCGTGGACGCCCTCGGCGGGGTCGAGGTCTGCACCGCCAAGCCCCTGAAGGACCAGTACTCCGGGCTGGACCTGCCCGCCGGGACGACCCGGCTGGACGGGGCCGGCGCGCTCAGGTACGTCCGGGCGAGGCACGTGGACGGCAGCTCCGACCTGGGCCGGATGCAGCGTCAGCAGAAGTTCCTGGCCCAGCTGTTGCGGCAGGCCACCGCGAGCGGGACGCTGCTCAACCCGGTGAAGCTCTCCCGGGTGACGGAGACGGTGCTGCGGTCGGTCAAGGCCGACCAGGACCTGTCCAGCGCGGACCTGGTGGCGCTGGCCACCCAGCTCAAGGACCTCTCGCCGGCCACGGCGGACTTCGCCACGGTGCCGCTCAAGGACGTCAACCACCAGGTGGAGGGCTGGGGTTCGACGGTGCTGTGGGATCCGGCGGGAGCGAAGGCGCTGTTCGACGCCGTCCGGAACGGGCAGCCGCTGACCGAGCGCTCCGCCCCTCCCCCGGCCGCGGCGCCGGTCGCTCCCGGGGCGGTGCCGCCGGGGCAGATCCGGATCCAGGTGCTCAACGGGGCCGGGACGGCGGGGCTCGGCGCGCGGGTGGACGGGGACCTACGGAAGGCCGGCTTCGCGACGACGGGGGCTCCGTCGAACGCCGGTGGGGGGAGCGCGGCGCGGACGGTGGTGCGGTACGACCCCCGGTGGGACGAGTCGGTGAAGACGCTGGCCGCCGCCCTGCCGTACGCCGAGCTGGTGCAGGCCCCGGGGCTGGGCGCCACCATGCAGGTGATCGCCGGGACCGACTACACCGGCGCCCTCCCGGCCCAGACCTCTCCGTCCCCCACCACCGCCCCGTCGGCACCCGCTCCGGCCGTATCGGCCAACACGGGCACGGACATCAGCTGCCCCTGAGGTTGGTGGCTACGCCTCCGGGGGCGCGGGGCCCTGCGCGCGGGGGAACGGCAGCACGTGCAACTGGCTCGCCTGCCCTGGTCCAGCGCCGGTCCGCCTTCCGATTCGCGCAGTTCCCCGCGCCCCCGAAGCATCACCACGTTCCTCAAGTGAGCCAGACGGTGACCGTGGTGACCAGGTACGCCGTCAGGGAGAGGCGGTTGACCAGGAGTTCGGGGAAGTGGTCGGGGGTGTCGGTGGTGGGGCGGGCGGTGGGTTCGCGGGCGGCGCGGGTGACGGCGGTGGCGAGGGCCTGGGGGTCGTAGTCGCCGAGGCCGAGCCATTCGACGGCGCGGTGGCCGATCCGGAGTTCCTGGTCGTCGCTGGTGCGGACCGTGACGCGGCCGTTCGCCGCGGTCGCCGCGGTGATCTCCGGCCAGGCGGTCCGACGCCTCGTCAGGCCGGTGCTGGTCACCAGGGCGTCGCGGTCGAAGCGGGCCTGCCAGCCGAGGGCGGCCACCACGGCGGGGATGGTCGAGCCGCCGAGGAGCAGCGGTTGGAGCAGGCCCGTCCACCAGCCGTCGGCGGAGCGGGAGACCACCACCGCGCCGAGGACCAGGGCGGCGGCCGGGCCGACCGCCAGCCGGAGGCGGGCGGGCATGCCCTGGTCGTCGGTCGGGCGCGGGGCGGTGGGTCTCGGGCGGCGGAGCACCTTCACCTGCGGGGTGCAGACCACGGCGATCCAGTCGAGTTCGAGGACGCCCTCCCGGTCGTCGTGGTGGCTCCAGCGGCGTACCAGGACGGGGGCGGACGCGCCGTCAGGCCCCTGGTAGAGCAGGGCGGTCCGCAGTCCGGGCGGGCGGTCCTCCTCGCCCTCCCAGTGGAGCGGGAAGTCTCCGAGCGGCACCCAGGCGGTGCCGTTCCAGCCGAGGTACTGCCGGGTGGAGAGCCGCCAGAGCGGGCCGCCGCCCTCGGGGCCGACCACCTCCTCGTCGCCGTCCGGGTGGTGCACCACCCGCAGGGCGGGGGCGCCGGGGGCGCCGGGGGCGGCGAGGTCGCGGATCAGGCGGACGCTGCGGGCCGAGGAGCCGAGCACGACCAGGCCGACGCTGCCGAGCAGCGTCGCCGCCATCAGCCAGACGGTGGGGTCGTAGGCGTCGCCGGCCGGGCGGACCCAGCCGTCGCGGTCGGCCAGCAGCGGGAGGGTGTCGCCCGGCTTCGGGTACGTGTCCCAGTACACCTCCACCCCGGCGGTGCGGGGCCGGTCGTCCCCGGGCAGCCGGTACTCGACCTCCGTGTCGCCGAGCTCGTCCGAGGAGAGCACCCGGCCGGGGACGGTCTCGGCCCGGGCGGCCCGGGCGTCGCTCTCCTCCTGCCGCTCCAGGCCGGTCAGCACCGAGACGGCGGCAAGCCCGAGCAGCAGGCCGCCGAGGACCAGCCGGACGACGGGCCTGGGCGGGGCGGGGGCCGGGGCACCCGCCAGGGTCCAGGGGTAGGGCTGCTGACCGCCCATCAGGTCGGCCAGCCGCTGCCGGGCGGCCCGGCGGCCCGCGCCGGCCCGGGCCAGCACCACCAGCAGAGCGGCCTGGGCGGCCAGCGCGGTCCAGCGGCTCACCTGGTCGGGCAGGCCGTCCGGGACGTACCAGATCAACGGCAGCAGGGCGGCCGGGATCAGCACCAGCCCGCGCGGCCGGGCCAGCAGGGCGACGGCCTCGGCCAGCAGGGCGGCGGCGATCGCCCCCTCCGCCCAGCTCTGCCCGCACGGGTGGGCCGGGCCGCAGAGCAGCGGCGTCCGGGCGGCCTGACCCATCGCCACCACGCAGACCAGCAACGGCACCGCGCACAGCCACCGGCTGTCCCACCGCTGCACGGTGCGGGCCGCCAGCCACCGCTCGGCGAGGTCGTCGGTCAGGGGCGGCGGTGCGGCGGGGAGCGGCGGAGCGGGATGGAACATGCGCCCGATGGTCCCATCCGCCCTCCCGGGGCCCGTCCACCGGGTACGGCGCAGGGCCCCGCCGTGGTGGCGGGGCCCTGCGGGGTCGGTCGGCTACTTGGCCTGGGAGGCGGTGATGTCCTTGGCGCCGAGGGCGCCGCCGGGGATCTCGCTCCAGTTGGAGACGGCGTTGGTGTTCAGGGTGAAGTCGGCACCGTAGGCGCGGCCCTGGGCCAGGCCGTAGAAGTGCACGGTCTTGCCGTCGGGGGTGGTGGTGGCGGCGACGTTGTCGATCGCGGAGCCCGGGCGCTGGGTCCAGGAGGCGTCGAAGTGGCCCTGGTCGAAGTTGCCGTACTGGGTGTGGAAGGAGCCGCCGTAACCGGCGACGGCGAGGATCACGTTGTTCCCGGTCTGGGTGGCCGCGATGTCGCGGACGTCGGTGGCGCCACCGGGGATCTCGGACCAGTTCGCGGTCGAGTTGGTGTTCAGCGTGAAGTCCGAGCCGAAGACCCGCCCGCCGGCCACACCGTAGAAGCGCACGGTTTCGGCGTCCGCCGAGGCGACCGAGGTGATGTTGGTCAGGCCGGAACCCTCTCGCTTCACCCAGTTGGGGTCGAAGTGGCCCTTGTCGTAGTTGCCGAACTGGGTGAAGAACGAACCGTCACCACCGGCGATGCCCAGGATCACGTTGGTCCCGCTGTTCGTGGCGGTCAGGTCACGCACACCCGTCGCACCACCCGGGATCTCGGCCCAGTTGGTCCAGGAGTTGCCCGGGTTCAGGTCCCGGCCGTACACCCGGCCGTCGGCCACCGCGTAGAAGTGCGTCACGTCCCCGACCGTCACCGAGGTCACCTTCGACAGCGAAGCACCGCCCACATCGGTCCAGTTCGGGTTGAACCGGCCCGCCGCGTAGTTCCCGTACTGGTTGTAGAACGAACCCTGCGCGCCCACGATCCCGAGCTGAACGTTCACCGGCGAGGACACCGACGGAGTGGTCGGGGTCGAGTCGTTGCCACCGATCGGAGAGACGAAGCCGCTGATCCTCTGGGAGCCGCGGTAGCCACCCACGGTGGAGGTGTAGGGGGCGGACTCCCGGACCGAGGAGTAGGACGGCCCCTTGCCCCCACTACCCTCGTTGCCGCCGATGGTGGTGATGGTCCCGTTGCCCACGGAGACGACGATCGCGACGTGGTCGTCGGCCGTGGTCCCACCGGCGTTGAAGAGGACGGCGTCTCCGACGTGCGGGGTGGACTGCAGGCCCGCGCCGTAGTCGGCGAAGCTGATGGCCCCCGGCGTCAGACCGTCGACGTTGACGCCGTTCCGGGCCCAGACCCACTTGGCGAAGTCGGCGCACCACGCCTCCGGCGAACCGTTGTTTCCGTTGCAGCTGGAGTAGTAGCCGGTGCCATTGGCGCTGTTGGTGCTGCAGGCGCCCTTTCCGAGGTTGGCACGGGCCGTGTCGACGATGCTCGAACCGACCGAAGCGGAGGCGTTCGGGGCGCCGAGGAACATCACCGCCGGGACGGCGGAGAGCAGGGCGAGCGAGGTGGTCAGGGCACGCTGGACGGGCTTCGAGGACATGGCTGTGCTCCGCTCCGGGAGGAAGAGACGTGACGGTGGTGTGGTCACGCGGACGGCTGCCCTGCAGGCGCAGCGGTCGGCGTGGTTGACGTACCGTCAGCGAGGTTCTCCCCGTACCGGTTTGCGGGTTCGTCCTGCTGACAACGACAAGCATCGTCGCTGGTCAGCGGCGTCGGAAGGGGTTCCGTCGGGACGGAAGCGGCCCCGGACGGATGCGTCCAGGGCCGGGCCGCCGGGCCGCCTCAGGGCTGGGGGACGCGGGGGGCCGGGGTGCGCAGGCCGATGCGGCGGGCGGGGGCTCCGGCCCAGATCTCGTTGGGGCCGGTGGAGGTGGTGAGGACGGCGTTGGCGCCGACGATGGTGCCCGCGCCGACGGTGAGCACGCCGCGCTTGCAGACGATCTTCGCGCCGGCGCAGACCATCACGCCGTCCTCCAGCACCACCCGCTCCATCGCGCTGCGCTCCTGCGGCACCCACGGGTCGGCCCGGCCGATGGTGACGCCGTTGTAGAGCGTGACGTCGGCGCCGAGGGTGGTGTACGGGTGCAGCACGGTGCCGAAGCCCCGGTGGTAGACCTTCAGTCCGGGGCCGATCTCGACGGGGGCGGGGACCTCGACGCCGTAGAGCGCGAGGGCCTCCTGGACCAGGCGGCCGAAGAGCCGGCTGCGACGGTGGGCGATGAGGGTGGTCACCAGTGACATGCAGCCCATTGTGGACCCGTGATGACGGAGTGTGAGGTGAGACGCGGTCAGGGGTTCGGGACGGGCCGGTCGTTCTGGATCGCCTCGAACAGGCGCTTGGAGGCCTGCGGGGCCCAGAGGATCGAGGAGCCGGCCGGGGTCTGGTAGTTCTGCTCGGCGATCGGGACGGTGAGGGCGGTGCCGCCGGAGCCGGAGACCTGGTCCATCTGCCGGGCGAACCGGGCCAGGGTCCAGAGCGAGGAGTCCTGGTCCACCGTCAGGGCGCCCAGGGTGGCACTGAGGAACGGGTAGAGGACGAAGGGGTTCAGCAGGGTGGCCGGGCTGAGCACCTCGGAGGCCAGGGCCTTGAGGAAGGCCTGCTGGTTGCCGATCCGGCTGAGGTCGGAGTCGGGCAGCGAGTAGCGGGTGCGGACCAGGGCCAGGGCCTGGGTGCCGTTCAGGTTCTGGCAGCCCGCCGGGAGGTCGGCCCCCGACTTGGCGTCCTTCACCGGCTTGTCCAGGCACATCTCGACCCCGCCCAGGGAGTCCACCACGTCCACGATGCCGGTGAAGCCGACCTCCACGTAGTGGTCGATCCGGATGCCGGTGTTCGACTCGACGGTGCGCACCAGCAGGGCCGGGCCGCCGAGGGCGAAGGCCGCGTTGATCTTGTTCTTGCCGTGTCCGGGGATCGCGACGTAGCTGTCGCGCGGGATGCTCATCAGCACCGGGCCGTTGTCGCCCTGGTGCAGCACCATGACGGTGTCGGTGTTGGTGCCGGAGTCGCCGCCGACGTGCAGCTCGCGCTGCTGCTGGGGCGTCAGGCCGGCCCGGCTGTCCGAGCCGACCAGCAGCCAGTTGGTGCCGGGGCCGTCAGCCGGGCGGCCGTCCCAGTCGGTGACGGCGTCCACGTGGCGCAGCTTGCCGTCGGCCCAGAGGTACGTCCCGAGCGCGGTGCCGACCAGGGCGAGCAGCAGCAGGCCGACCGTCCACCGGATGACGCGCCACCAGTTCCGCCTGCCACCACTGCCGTTGCCGCCCATCCCCCGAGTGTGTCGCGCCGGGCGCGCGGGCCCGGCGCGACACCCGGGGGCTACTTGAACTCGGGGACCTTGGCGTCGTTCTTGAAGGCCTCGAAGAGCTGCTTCGACTTGGCGTCGTCCCACTTCACCGCGGACTCACCGGTCTTGGTCCGGAAGTCCGGGTTGGAGATCGGCACGGTGATCGACCGGCCGTCGCCACCGGTCACCGCGCGCATGGCGAGGAAGAGCGAGCCGATGTCGCCGAGGCCGGCGTCCTCGTCCACGATCAGGGTGCCCAGGCCCGCGCTGACCATCGGGTAGAAGGTGAACGGGTTGAGCACGGTGCCGGGCGAGGCGGCCTGGTGGGCCAGTGCGGCCAGGAACTTCTGCTGGTTGCGCATCCGGCCCAGGTCCTGGTCGGCCATCTGGTGGCGCTGGCGGACGAAAGCCAGCGCCTGACTGCCGGTCAGGGTCTGGGTGCCGGCCTTGAGGTCGAGGCCCGAGTCGCGGTCCTTGATGTCCTTGTCGATCTTCATCTCGACGCCGCCGACCGCGTCCACCAGGCCGACGAAGCCGGCGAAGCCGATCTCGGCGTAGTGGTCGATCCGCAGGCCGGTGTTGGCCTCCACGGTCTGCACCAGCAGACGGCCGCCGCCGCCGTTGAAGGCCGCGTTGATCTTCGAGGTGGTGGCCGGGACGGTCTTGCCGTTGCCGTTGGTGTTGGGGTGCTCGGGGATGTTGACCCAGGAGTCGCGCGGGATGCTCATCAGGGTGTTCCCGTTGTCCCCGATGTGCAGCAGCATCATCGAGTCGCTGCGCTTGCCGACCGCCGAGCCGGTGTGCAGCGAGTCCTCCTGGGCGTCCGTGAGGCCCTGTCGGCTGTCGGAGCCGACGATCAGCCAGTTGGTGCCCTTGCCGGCCGGCGGGCGGCCCTTGTAGTCGGCCAGCACGTTCTCGTGGTTGAGCTTGGAGTCGGCCCAGAAGTAGGTGCCGGTCGCGGTCAGCAGGAGCGCGGCCAGGGTGGCGTAGACGCCCACCTTGATCTTGCGCTTGCGCGGCCAGGCGGAGTTCGACGGCCGGGGCGGTCTGGGCGCGCCGGGGGTGCCCGGCGGTATCGGGGCACCGGGGCCACCGGAGCCGCCGGGCTGGGCGGCGGGGACGTCCGGGGCGGGCGGGGTGAAGGCGGGGGCCGGGGCGCCGGGGCCGCGCGGGTTGAGCGAGGCCGGAAGCGGCGCGCGGTCGGCCTGCCGGGGCACGGGCTGGGGCGCCGGCCGGCTCTGGCCGGGCTTGAGCGGCTTCGGCGCGTTCGGGCCGCGCGGGTTCAGCCCCGCGGGGAGCGTCGGCTCCTCGGGGTACGGGGCGCTCTCGCCCGGGGCGCTCCCGTTCTGGGCGCGGTACGGGTTCGGCTCGCCCTCGGAGCCGTAGCCGCCCGGCGAGCCGCCGTACCCGTTGCCGCCGCCCTGGCGGCCCTCCTGCCACGTGTTCATGGGGGGAAGGATGCCCGAAACCGCGGGCGCTCAGTACGGCGGGGGCACCCACGGGGCCCCTTGTATCCGTTTTGATGCACGCCGCGGACCGCCCCGGCGCATCGTCACCGACCGGACGGAACCTGCCCGCCGACCGGACCGACCTTGACCCCCTCGAAGGCCCGTGGTCCCATGAAACGCATGGAGCAGCAGAGGATTCTCACGCGGAGGCGGCACGTCGACCTGCTGCGCGTGGCCTGCTCCCTGTGTAGTGGCTGACCGCTCGCCACCGTCTGCACCCTTCTCCCGCGCACCGCCGCGCGCTCAGCCCTGCCGCTTCCACGCTTCCGAGGTGCCCCCATGGCCACTGTCCTGTCCGTCTCCGGCTCCCCCTCGCCGACCTCCCGCACCACCCGCCTGCTCCGCCACGTGGTGGACGCCCGGCTCGCCGAGCACGGCCACCGGGTGGTCGAACTGGACGCCCGCGCGCTGCCGGCCGCGGCACTGCTGTCCGCGGACTTCTCCGACCCCCAACTCATCGAGGCGGCACGGCTGTTCGCCGAGGCCGACGGCGTGGTGATAGGCACTCCGGTGTACAAGGCGGCCTACTCCGGGCTGCTGAAGGCACTGCTGGACGTGCTGCCGCAGCACGGCCTGGCCGGCAAGACCGTGCTCCCGCTGGCCACCGGCGGCTCCACCGCCCACGTGCTCGCGGTGGACTACGCCCTGCGGCCGGTGCTCTCCTCCATGGGGGCGGCCCACATCACCCAGGGCTGGTTCCTGCTCGACCGTCAGGTCGGGGCCGCGCCCGACGGGTCCACCGTGCTCGAACCGGAGGCCGCCGCCCAGCTCACCCCGGTGGTGGACGCCTTCGCGGCCGCCCTGGAGCGCCACCTGGTGCCCGCGCTGGCCTGCTGACCCTGACCCGGTGCCTCCCCCGGCAGGGTTTGCCCCATGAGGAGCGTCGGTCGGTGCGTGCTCTCGGCGTGCCGGAGAAAGGCCCTCGTAGCGGAGCTACTTGGGCCTTTGGCCGGTGCGGCGAGAGTGCGTGCCGGGCGGCGCGACGGGGCAAACCCTGCCGGGGGAGGCACCAGTCCCTGAGAAGGTGCCCGAAAACCCCTAGGGGAACCGGGGGGTAGCCCGTACATCGAGAGTTGGGCGGCTTCCTCCCGGCGGATGACGATCCGTTCGGGCGCCGCTCCTAACGTGGTTCTTACCTCGCCGGTCCGGCCGCTCCCATGGCCCCGAGAGCGGGGCACACGGGTGGACCACGACCTAGGAGTATCCAGTGACGACGGCAGCGAACGCCGTGCAGGACCCGCAGCTCTCGGGCGGCAACGCCGCCATCGCCGCGGCAGCGCGGCAGGTGACCAAGGCCTACGGGGACGGCGAGACCCGGGTCACCGCGCTCGACGCCGTCGACGTCGACATCCACCGGGGCCGGTTCACCGCGATCATGGGGCCCTCCGGCTCCGGCAAGTCGACCCTGATGCACTGCCTGGCCGGGCTGGACACCGTCTCCGAGGGACGGATCTGGATCGGCGACAGCGAGATCACCGGCCTGAAGGACAAGCACCTGACCCGGCTCCGCCGGGACAAGATCGGCTTCATCTTCCAGGCCTTCAACCTGCTCCCCACGCTCAACGCGCTGGAGAACATCACGCTGCCGATGGACATCGCCGGCCGCAAGCCCGACCAGGCCTGGCTCGACCAGGTGGTCTCCACCGTCGGCCTGGCCGACCGGCTCAAGCACCGCCCGACCCAGCTCTCCGGCGGCCAGCAGCAGCGCGTCGCGGTGGCCCGGGCCCTGGCCGCCCGTCCCGAGATCATCTTCGGCGACGAGCCCACCGGCAACCTCGACTCCCGCTCCGGCGCCGAGGTGCTCACCTTCCTCCGCCGCTCGGTGGACGAGCTCGGCCAGACCATCGTCATGGTGACCCACGACCCGGTCGCCGCCTCCTACGCGGACCGCGTCCTCTTCCTGGCCGACGGCCGGATCGTCGACGAGATGTACGCCCCGACCGCCGACTCCGTCCTCGAGCGCATGCGCCGCTTCGACGGCAAGCGCACCAGCTGAGACGGGATCAGACTCCGATGCTGCTCAAGACCTCACTACGGAGCTTCTTCGCCCACAAGGGCCGGATGGCGCTCTCCCTCATCGCTGTGGTCCTCTCGGTCGCGTTCGTCTCCGGCACCCTGGTGTTCTCCAACACCGCGACCGCCACCTTCGACAAGCTCTTCGCCACCACCGCCTCCAACCTCTCCGTCCGCCCGGCCGTGCCGGACGAGGACGGTGACGGCGAGGGGATGATCGGCGAGAAGGCCCGCACCGTCCCGGTCGACGTCCAGGCCAAGGTCGCCGCCCTGCCGGGCGTCAAGTCCGCCCGCGGCGAGGTCAATTCGCAGAGCGCGGTGCTGGTCGACCCGGCCACCAACAAGCTGGTCGGCCCGACCTCGGGCGCCCCGACCATCACGGGCTCCTGGCACGACGACCAGGTGATGCTCAAGATCACCTCCGGCAAGGCCCCGGTCGGCCCCGAGCAGATCGTGCTGGACGCCGACACCGCGGAGAAGGCCAAGCTCGGCCTCGGCTCCAAGCTCCGGTTGATCGCCGCCACCGGCAACCACGACTTCACCATCTCCGCCATCGCCACCTTCCAG
This sequence comes from Kitasatospora sp. NPDC001664, assembly GCF_053596675.1. Classification (NCBI taxonomy): domain Bacteria; kingdom Bacillati; phylum Actinomycetota; class Actinomycetes; order Kitasatosporales; family Streptomycetaceae; genus Kitasatospora; species Kitasatospora sp. NPDC001664. The sequence goes on along the minus strand of NZ_JBSFGS010000015.1, from coordinate 187,424 downwards.
ACCACCAACCCCGGTGCGGCACTGGCCTTCATGGACGTGCCCACCGCACAGAAGGTGCTGCTCGGCGCAACCGCCTTCACCTCGGTCGAGGTGACCGGTGACGGCTCGAAGACCGACGCACAGCTGAAGACCGCCGCCCTCGGCGCGCTCGGCAGCGGCTACGAGGCCTTCACCGCCGAGGAGCAGAAGGCCCAGGGCAAGAAGGACATGGGCTTCCTGGACTTCATGAAGTACGCCATGCTCGGCTTCGCCGGGATCTCGCTGCTGGTCGGCGGCTTCCTGATCATCAACACCTTCTCCATGCTGGTCGCCCAGCGCACCCGCGAGATCGGCCTGATGCGGGCCATCGGCGGCAGCCGCAGCCAGGTCAACCGCTCGGTGCTGGTCGAGGCCCTGATCCTCGGCGTGCTCGGCTCCACCCTCGGCCTGCTGGCCGGGATCGGTCTGGCCATGGGCCTGATCCAGCTGATGAAGGCCGCCGGGATGAACCTCTCGTCGGCCGAGCTGGAGATCGGCGCCAGCGTGCCGATCGCCTCGTACCTGGTCGGCGTGGTGATCACCGTGCTGGCCGCCTGGATCCCGGCCCGCCGGGCCTCCAAGATCTCCCCGATGGCCGCCCTGCGCGACCACGGCACTCCCGCCGAGCCCAAGGCCAACCGGATCCGGGCCGCGATCGGCATCGTGCTCACCGCCGGCGGCGCCGCCCTGCTGGCCGCGGCCTCGGGCGCCTCCTCGGCCGGGACCGGGGGCATGCTGCTGGGCGGCGGCGTGGTGCTGACCCTGGTCGGCCTGGTGGTGGTCGGCCCGCTGCTCTCCACCTTCGTGGTCCGGGTGCTCGGTGCGGTGCTGCCCGCCCTGTTCGGCCCGTCCGGCAAGCTGGCCCAGCGCAACGCCACCCGCAACCCGCGCCGCACCGGTGCCACCGCCGCCGCGCTGATGATCGGCCTCGCGCTGGTCACCGGGGCCTCGGTGGTCACCTCCTCGATGGTCACCTCGGCCAACGACCAGCTCGACAGCTCGGTCGGCGCCGACTACATCGTGGCCGGCCAGGCCGCGGAGCTCACCCCGGCCATGGTCCAGGCGATCGAGAAGACGCCCGGGCTCAAGGAGCTGACGCTCCAGAAGAACGTCGAGGCCAAGCTCACCACTCCCGACGGCAAGCGGACCAGCGAGCACCTGGCCGCGGCCTCGTCCTCCTTCATCAGGAACTTCAAGTTCGAGGCCAAGGCCGGTACCCCCGAGGCGGGCTTCGCCCCCGGCGGGGTCGTGGTCGGCGAGGACTTCGCCAAGGAGCGCGGCCTCTCGATCGGTTCGAAGATCGCCGCGGACTACGGCCAGGGCCACACCCAGGAGCTCACCGTCGGCCTGATCGCCAAGGGCGGCAACGACATCCTGTCCGGCATCTTCCTCAACACCGAGACCGTCGCCAAGGTGATCCCGGCCGCCGAACTCCCCGCGGACCGGATGGCCTTCGCCAAGGCCGCCGACGGCGTCGACCCGGCGAAGTCGCTGGCCGCGCTGCAGGACTCCCTCAAGGAGTACCCGCAGCTGACCATCACCGACAAGGCCGGCTACAAGGACCTGGTGCAGAGCCAGGTCAACACCCTGCTCTACATGGTCTACGGCCTGCTCGGCCTGGCCATCGTGGTCGCGGTGCTGGGTGTCGTGAACACCCTCGCCCTCTCGGTGGTCGAGCGCACCCGGGAGATCGGTCTGCTCCGCGCCATCGGCCTGTCGCGCCGTCAGCTCCGCCGGATGATCCGCCTGGAGTCCGTGGTGATCGCCGTCTTCGGCGCCCTCCTCGGCACCGGCCTCGGCCTCGGCTGGGGCGTCACCTCCCAGCAGGTGCTGGCCGGTCAGGGCCTCAACCTGCTGGACGTCCCGGTCGGCACCATCATCGGCATCCTGATCGCCTCGGCGGTCATCGGTCTGCTGGCCGCGCTCTTCCCGGCCTTCCGGGCCGGGCGGATGAACGTCCTGGCGGCCATCGCCACCGACTGACCGAATGTCAGGAACGACTGAGGGGCCGCCACGGGGGTGCGGCCCCTCGGTCGTTCCGCCGTTCCGTCGCTCAGTTCAGCGCGTCGCCGAAGAGGAAGTTGCCGACGTGGTCCGGGTCGGTGGAGGTGTAGAAGCCGCGGAAGGCCGAGAGCACCTCCGCCTCCGAGAGCACCCCGTCCCGGTCGGTGTCCAGCTTCTCGAAGGCGAACCGGGCGGCCGGCTCGCTCGACCCGAAGGCCCGCTGGAAGTCCCAGAACTCCGCCGCCGAGATCCGGCCGTCGCCGTCCCGGTCCATCAGCCGGAACACCGCGTGGGCGGCCGGGGCGAGCACGTCGTCGAAGGCCCCCGGCGCCTGCGCCAGCAGCCGCATCCCGGCCCGGTACTCGTGCTCCTGGATCTTCTGGTCCTTGTTGGTGTCCAGGTCCGCCACCAACGCCTTCCACCACCCCTGAGCCGCCGTCAGCATCGCCGTCGCGTCCGGGGAGTCGAAGGCCACCCCGGACGCCCCGATCATCCGCGAGGCCAGGCCCAGCACGTCCGTCGCGTCGATCACCCCGTCCTTGTCCAGGTCGGCCTGCCCGAAGCAGAGGTCGATCTTCCGGTCCAGCAGGTCCCGGCTGGCGGCGACGGTCATGACGGTTCCTCGTTCCCTGGGCGCTGAGTGCCCGGCGAGCCTAGGGAGCCCCCGCCGCGGGACGCAACAGCGGCCGCCACGGACGCGTGATTCGACCGCTGATCACACCGCTCCGGCGGGAGGACGTCGACTTCGGCGAGACGCTGTGGCTGCCGGATCCGTTCGGCTTCGAGCTCGACACCACCGGGCTGCTGCCGTACTGACGGCGGGTCAGTCCGGGGTGCCTCGCCGGAGGGCTCCCAGGTAGACGCCCGCGATGATCAGGGGGGTGCCGAGGAGGAGGGCGGTGGTGAGGGGTTCGTCGTCGAGCCAGGCGGAGAGGACGATCGTCACCACCGGGATCAGGACGAAGACGTAGGCCGCGCGGGCCGCGCCCCAGCCCTTGATGACCAGCAGGTAGAGGACGAAGGTCAGCACCGAGCCGACCAGGACCAGGTAGCCGACGGCCCACCAGGTGGCGGGGCGGGTGGGGAGGGCCCAGGTGTCGCCGGCCAGGCGGGAGGCGGGGAAGAGGACGGCGGCCGCGGCGGTCATGCCGACGGCGTTGGTGGTGACGGGGTGGAGCGGGGGGAGGCGGTCGGCGAGGACGGCGGCCTCGGAGAAGCAGAGGACGGCGCCGAGGATCGCGAGCAGGGAGAGGACCGGGACGGCCCGGGCCAGCGAGGCCTGGGAGACCACCGCGACCCCGGCCGCCGCGCAGAGGGTGCCGAGCACCGCACGCCCGCTCAGCCGCTCCCGCCCCTGGGCGGCGGCCAGCAACAGGGTGACCAGCGGGACCAGGGCCAGCACGGTCTGCCCCAGCCCGGCGTGGATCCGCTGGAGCGCGTAGTAGGCGAGCCCGAAGGTGACGCCGAAGTTGAGCACTCCGAACAGGGCCGCCCCGGCCAGCGCCCGCCCGCGCGGGAGCGGCAGCCGCATCACCGCCATCACGGCCAGCAGCACCACCGCCGCCGCCCCGAACCGGACCGCCGCTCCCCAGAGCGGGTCCAGCTCCCGGTTGCTGAACCGGATGCCCACCGCGTTCCCGCCGGCGAACACGAAGCACCCCACGAAGCAGAGGAGCGGCACCCGCTCGGCAACACGCACCTGCCCACGCTAGGCCCGCCGGGTACGCCGCGGGTCGGGGCCACGCCGAGGCGGCCCCGACCTCCCGGGGGTCACTTGGACTGGCTGGCGGTGATGTCCTTGGCGCTGGTCGCACCACCGGTGATCTCGCTCCAGTTGGAGACCGCGTTGGCACCCAGCGTGAAGTCGGCACCGTAGGCCCGGCCCTGAGCGATGCCGTAGAAGTGCACCGTCCTGCCGTCCGGGGTGGTGGTCGCCGCGACACTGTCGATCGCCGAACCCGCACGCTGGGTCCAGGCCGCGTCGAAGTGACCCTGGTCGAAGTTGCCGTACTGGGTGTGGAACGAACCACCGTAACCAGCGACCGCCAGCACCACGTTGTTGCCGTCCGCCGTCGCCGCGATGTCCCGCACGTCCGTCGCCCCACCCGGGATCTCCGACCACTCCGCCGCCGAGTTGCTGCTCAACGTGAAGTCCGAACCGAACACCCGACCACCCGCGACACCGTAGAACCGCACCGTCCCACCGTTCTTGGACGTGACCGAGGTGACGTTGGTCAGCCCCGAACCCGAACGCCGCACCCAGTCCGCGTCGAACCGGCCCAGGTCGTAGTTGCCGAACTGGGTGAAGAACGAACCGTCACCACCCGCGATCCCCAGAATCACGTTGGCACCACTGGTGGAGGCCGTGATGTCCCGAACCCCCGTCGCCCCACCGGGAATCTCCGCCCACGCGGTCCAGGAGTTGCCCGGGTTCAGGTCCCGGCCGTACACCCGCCCACCCGCCACCGCGTAGAAGTGCGTCACGTCCCCGACCGTCACCGACGTCACCTTCGACAGCGAAACCCCACCCACACCCGTCCAGCTCGGGTTGAACCGCCCCGCCGCGTAGTTCCCGTACTGGCTGTAGAGCGCACCGTCACCACCCACGATCCCCACCTGCACGTTCACCGGCGAGGTCACCGGCGGGTTGGTCGGGTACGGGTCGACGCCGTCGTTGGTCAGCCCGACCTGCTGGGAGCAGACGGGCCACTGGCCCGGGCCGGCCGCGCGCAGCAGCTTCTCGGCTATCCGGATCTGCTGCTCCTTGGTGGCCAGGTCGGCCCGGGCCGCGTAGGCGGTGCCGCCCTGGGCCACCCAGGTGCTCTGCGAGAACTGAAGGCCGCCGAAGTACGTGTTGCCCGTGTTGGCGGCCCAGTTGCCGGTGCTCTCGCACTGGGCCATCTTGTCCCACATCGCCACCGAGGCCGCCTGGGCGCTCCCGGCGGTCCCGGCCGTGGCCAGCCCGGCCAGGGTGGCGGCGGCGAGCATCAGGGCGGAGGTGCGGTGCTTGGCCATGACGGTTCCTCAACTACTGGGGCGGAAGGGCGACATGGGTAAGCATCTCCGCAGGTCAGCCGGGGCAGAAGAGCTTCCGGCTGGACCGAAACGGCCCCGGCCGGAAGCGTCCAGCGGCGACCGCCCGGGGCCGGCCGCCACCCGGGAACGCCGAAGGGCCCCGCCGGTCTCCCGGCGGGGCCCTTCGCGCAAGGCGCCTGACGTTACGGCAGGTTGCGCGACATCACGATGCGCTGGATCTGGTTGGTGCCCTCGTAGATTTGCGTGATCTTGGCGTCGCGCATCATGCGCTCCAGCGGGTAGTCCCGGGTGTAGCCGTAGCCGCCGAGCAGCTGGACGGCGTCCACGGTGATCTCCATCGCCACGTCCGAGGCGAAGCACTTGGCGGCCGCACCGAAGAAGGTGAGGTCGGAGTCGATCCGCTGCGACTTGGCGGCGGCGGCGTAGGTGAGCTGACGCGCGGCCTCCAGCTTCATCGCCATGTCGGCCAGCATGAACTGGACGCCCTGGAAGTCGCCGATCGGCTTGCCGAACTGCTTGCGCTCCTGGACGTAGCCCTTGGCGTAGTCCAGCGCGCCCTGGGCGATGCCGATCGCCTGGGCGGCGATGGTGACCCGGGTGTGGTCCAGGGTCTTCATCGCGGTGGCGAAGCCGGTGCCCTCGGCGCCGATCATGCGGTCGGCCGGGATCCGCACGTTGTCGAAGTAGACCTCGCGGGTCGGCGAACCCTTGATGCCGAGCTTCTTCTCCGGGGCGCCGAAGGAGACGCCCTCGTCGCTCTTCTCGACCACGAACGCCGAGATGCCCTTGGAGCGCTTCTCGGGGTCGGTCACCGCGAGCACGGTGTAGTACTCGGAGACGCCCGCGTTGGTGATCCAGCGCTTCACGCCGTTCAGCACCCAGAAGTCGCCGTCGCGCACCGCGCGGGTCTTCATGCCCGCCGCGTCCGAACCGGCGTCCGGCTCGGAGAGGCAGTAGGAGAACATGCCCTCGCCCCGGGCCAGCGCGCCCAGGTACTTGGCCTTCAGCTCCTCGGAGCCGGAGAGCTGCACCGGCAGCGAGCCGAGCTTGTTGACCGCCGGGATCAGCGAGGAGGACGCGCAGACCCGCGCGATCTCCTCGATCACGATGACGGTGGCCAGCGCGTCCGCGCCGGCGCCGCCGTACTCCTCGGGGACGTGCACCGCGTGCAGGTCGTTGGCCTGGAGCGCGTCCAGCGCCTCCTGCGGGAAGCGGCCCTGCTCGTCCACCTCGGCCGCGTACGGGGCGATCTTCGCCTCCGCGAGCGACCGCACCGCCTCACGGAGCATCTCGTGCTCCTCGCTGAGCCGGAAGAGGTCGAAATCCGCCCCGGAGTTGCCCGCCATGTGCCTCGCCCCTTGAACTCGGACCACGTTAATTACCGTTAAGTAAGCGTAATTCTAGGCTCGCGCCCTGCCTACCCCGTACGTGACATGCGCGACACCGTTCTCACCGGACTACGTCACCGAGCTCCCCGGAGCCGGGATGCTCGGCCAGGTACTCCGCCATCCGGTCGTTGCGCATCGCCTCCCAGAGCGGTTCGGCGGCCCGCCGGTCCAGGTAGACCACCGACTGGCCGCCCTCGTCGCCGAAGCCGCCGAAGGGGGCGTTCATGAAGCGGACCCCGTCCCCGCGCAGGCCGCGCATGCTCCAGGCCAGCTCGTAGAGGTCGGAGTTGGAGAGCCGGTCGTCCACGCTGACCACCTCGCCGACCGCACCGAGCAGGCCGCGCAGCTTGCCCGGGTTGCCGAGGGTGCCGGACTCCAGGGTCTGCTGCATCAGCGCGCGCAGGAAGTACTGCTGACGGCGCGTCCGGTCCAGGTCGCCGCCGGGCAGGCCGTAGCGCTCGCGGACGTAGAGCAGGGCGGTGGCCCCGTCCATGTGGTGGGTGCCGGCGTCCCACTGGCGGGCCTCGCCCTTGCCCTCGATGGTCTGCGGGATGGTGATGTCCACCCCTCCGACGGCGTCGGTGAGCGAGCGGAAGCCGTTCCAGTCGATCACCGCGAGGTGGTCGATCCGGATGCCGGTGAGGTTCTGGATGGTCTCCACCATCAGGGCCGGGCCGCCGTACGCGTAGGCCGCGTTGAGCTTGGCCTTGCCGTGGCCGGGGACGTCCACCCAGGTGTCGCGGGCCAGCGAGACCAGCGAGGCGCCCTTCCGGTCGGCCGAGACGTGCAGCAGCATCATGGTGTCGCTGCGGGCCGCGCCCGCCTTCCAGACCGGGGCCTTGGCCTTGGCCGTGGGGTCGGTGCGGGCGTCCAGGCCGACCAGCAGGAAGGTCTGGCCGCTGTTCGGCACCGGCTTCGGCTGGGCGGATTCGGCCACCGTCGGGAAGGCGCCGGGGATCCGGGCCACCGAGGAGGCGTAGTGCTCGGCGGTCCAGTAGACCGTGCCCGTGCAACCGCCGACCACCAGCAGCAGCGCGACCAGGGTGATCAGCAGCACCCGCCGGCCGCGGCGCCGCCGGGGCTTCGCGGGCGGCCGGTCCGCGGCCTCGTCGGCGTCGTCGAAGATGCTCAGCCCGGCCGGGTCCGGCCCGTTCTCGGTGGTCATGCGGGCATTCTGGCGGCGGGCCCGGGGTGGCCGGAACGGAACGGTCTGGACTAGGGCGAACTCGTTACACGGCCTCCTGGCGAGCGACTAGCATCGGGGACTGTCCAGCGCCCGCGCAGCACGACCAAAGGGGACCCGCGTGACCCTCCGCATCACGGTGATCGGCACCGGATACCTCGGCGCGACGCACGCCGCCTGCATGGCGGAGCTCGGCTTCGAGGTGCTCGGCCTGGACATCGACCCGGAGAAGATCGCCATGCTGGCGGCCGGCCAGGTGCCGATGTACGAGCCCGGCCTGGCCGAGCTGCTCGTCAAGCACGTGCCCGGGCACCCCGGCTCCACCGGGCGGCTGCGCTTCACCACCTCCTACGAGGAGGTCGCCGAGTTCGGCGACGTGCACTTCATCTGCACCAACACCCCCCAGCGCAAGGGCGAGTTCGCGGCCGACATGTCCTACGTGGACGCCGCGATGGACGCGCTGGCCCCGCTGCTGACCCGCCCCGTGCTGGTGGTCGGCAAGTCCACCGTCCCGGTGGGCAGCGCCGGCCGACTGGCCGTCAGGCTGGCCGAGCTGGCCCCGGTCGGCGAGGGCGCCGAGCTGGCCTGGAACCCGGAGTTCCTGCGCGAGGGCTACGCCGTCGGCGACACCCTGCACCCGGACCGGCTGGTGGTCGGCGTGCGCAGCGAGCGGGCCGAGCAGCTGCTGCGCGAGGTCTACGCGACCCCGATCGCGGAGGGCGTGCCCTTCGTGGTCACCGACTTCGCCACCTCCGAGCTGGTCAAGGCGGCCGCCAACTCCTTCCTGGCCACCAAGATCTCCTTCATCAACGCGATGGCCGAGGTCTGCGAGAGCGCCGGCGCCGACGTGGTGCAGCTCAGCAAGGCGCTCTCCTTCGACGAGCGGATCGGCGGCAAGTTCCTCAACGCCGGGGTCGGCTTCGGCGGCGGCTGCCTGCCCAAGGACATCCGGGCCTTCATGGCCCGGGCCGGGGAGCTCGGCGCCGACCAGGCGCTCACCTTCCTGCGCGAGGTGGACTCGATCAACATGCGGCGCCGCTCCCGGATGGTGGAGCTGGCCCGCGAGCAGGTCGGCGGCGGCTTCCTGGGCCGCCGGGTGGCCGTGCTCGGCGCCGCCTTCAAGCCCAACTCGGACGACATCCGGGACTCCCCCGCGCTGAACGTCGCGGCCCAGATCCAGCTCCAGGGCGCCCAGGTCACCGTCTACGACCCCAAGGCCATGGACAACGCCCGGAAGATGTTCCCCGGCATCACCTACGCCGACTCGGTGCTGGAGGCCGTCGAAGGCGCCCACGTGGTGCTCCACCTGACGGAGTGGCAGGAGTTCCGCGAGCTCGACCCGGAGGAGGTCGGCGCGGTGGTCGCCGAGCGCCGGCTGGTCGACGGGCGCAACGTGCTGGACGGCGCGCGCTGGCGCGCGGCCGGCTGGACCTACCGCGCGATGGGCCGCCCGACCGTGGAATAGCCCTCCGGGCGGGCGGGGTTGCAGCCGGTATGAGCGTGGAACCGGTGGTGCGGAAGATCCTGACCGAGAGCGGCGACACCTGGGCGGTCGTCGGGCTCTCCAACAACACGGCACGGGCCGCGTACGGCGTGGCCCGGGTGCTGCAGCGCGCGGGCAAGCGGATCGTCCCCGTGCACCCGAAGGCCGAGACGGTGCTCGGCGAGCAGGGCTACGCCTCGCTCGCCGAGATCCCCTTCGACGTGGACGTGGTGGACGTCTTCGTGAACTCCTCGCTGGCCGGCGCGGTCGCCGACCAGGCGGTGGCCAAGGGCGCCAAGGCGGTCTGGTTCCAGCTGGACGTCATCGACCGCGAGGCCTACGCCAGGACGACGCAGGCCGGTGTCGACATGGTGATGGACCGCTGCCCGGCGATCGAGCTGCCCCGGCTCTAGCCGTTCTTGGTGACGGCCCGGAGGTGGGCGAGGACCAGGGGGTCGATGCGGCCGGGGACGAGGCGGGCCTCCAGGTTCTCGACGCCCGCCCACTGGTCGAGGGTGGTGTAGCCGGTGGTGGCGACCAAGGTGGCCACCTCCGCGGCGAGTTCGCCGGTGAGGTCGAGCAGGGCGGCCGGGTCCGGGGTCCCGAAGAGGGTGTCGTGGATGGCCAGCAGGCGGCGCAGTTCGGTGACCGGGGCCGGGTGGTCGTCCACCCGCAGGTCGTGCGAGATGCCGCCCGGGGCGCCCAGGCCGGCGCCGTCCTCGGCGATCCAGAGTGCGGCGCTCTGCCGGCCCCGGCTGTCGCCGCCCGCCTCGTCTCCGGCCGCCAGGGTGGCCACCAGGCGCTCGGCGAAGGGGAGTTCGGCGCCGGCCAGCCACGTGCGCTCCATCGCCTCGACCACCTCGGGGCCGGTCAGGATGTTGCCCTGGATCGCGTAGCCCGGGCCGCTCGCACCGCCCGCCCAGTCGAGGCACTCCGCGCCGGTGTACGTCGCGCCGTCGCCCTCCGGGCCGACCACGCCGAGCTGACGGTGCGCCCGCCCCGGGTCGGCGGCGGTCAGCCCGGCCACCACGTCCGCCGGGGCGACGCCGGTGCGCAGCAGGGCCAGGCCCTGCGGGCGGTAGGCCAGGTTGGCCAACGCCTGGGTGGCCAGCGCCCCGACGCCGGCCTCGGCCGCCGGGACGGCGGCGCCGACGCCGAGGAACTTGCTGGCCACCGCGATGCCGTAGGCGTCGCCGGAGCGGGCCACCACAGAGAAGGTCATGGCCACGGACCCTAATCGGGGTGGGTTCGCCGCGTCCATGCCCTGAGACTCCGTCAGGCCCGTCGGCAAGATCCGGCAAGGACCTCGGCCGCAGGAAGTGGTCACCCCGGGGGCGCGGGGAACTGCGCGCGGGGGAACGGCAGCACGTGCAACTGGCTCGCCTGCCCCGACCTAGCACTGGGCCGCCTTCCGATTCGCGCAGTTCCTCGCGCCCCTGGGGTGACCACCTGCCGAACAACTCGCGCCCGCGCGGCGGAGCCGCCGATCAACGGAGCCTCGCGCCCCTGGGGTGACCACCTGCCGAACAACTCGCGCCCGCGCGGCGGAGCCGCCGATCAACGGAGCCTCGCGCCCCCGGGGTGACCACCTGCCGAACACCTCGCGCCCGCGCGGCGGAGCCGCCGATCAACGGAGCCTCGCGCCCCTGGGGTCGCTGCCCTGCCGGGCGGCCTCAGGAGCGCTTGCCGTCCAGGGCGTCGATGGTGGCGATGGAGGGGCGGCGCTCCTTCTGGAGCCGGGCGGCCACCGTCTCGGCGTCGCGGAGGACCCGGACGGCGTTGTGCCAGGTGAGCTTGGAGAGGTCGGCCTCGGACCAGCCGCGGCCGAGGAGTTCGGCGATCAGGTTGGGGTAACCGGAGACGTCGTCCAGGCCGGCCGGGGTGAAGGCGGTGCCGTCGAAGTCACCGCCGATGCCGACGTGGTCGACGCCGGCCACCTCGCGCATGTGGTCGAGGTGGTCGGCGACGGTGGCGGCGGTGGCAACCGGACGCGGGTGGGCGGCCTCGTGGGCGTGCTGGACGGCCATCGCCTCGGGGGTGGTCTCCAGCGGGTGGAAGCCGTGCGCCCGCATGTTGGCGTCGGCCGCCTTGGTCCACTCGATGGCGGCGGGCAGGATGAACTTGGGCACGAAGGTGACCATCGCGAGGCCGCCGTTGGCCGGGAGCTGGGCCAGCACGTCGTCCGGGACGTTGCGCGGGTGGTCGCAGACCCCGCGGGCGGAGGAGTGCGAGAAGACCACCGGCGCCTCGGAGACCCGCAGCGCGTCCCGCATGGTGCCGGGCGAGACGTGCGAGAGGTCGACCAGCATGCCGAGGCGGTTCATCTCCCGGACCACCTCCTCGCCGAAGGCGGACAGGCCGCCGAGCACCGGCTCGTCGGTGGCCGAGTCGGCCCACGGCACGTTGTCGTTGTGGGTGAGCGTCATGTATCGCACGCCCAGCTGGTGCAGGGCCCGCAGGGTGGCCAGCGAGCAGTCGATGGAGTGCCCGCCCTCGGCGCCCATCAGCGAGGCGATCCGGCCCTCGGCCCGGGCCGCCTCCATCTCGTCCGCGGTGAGCGCGAGGCGGAACACCTCGGGGTGGCGGGCCGTCATCTCCCGGACGAAGTCGACCTGCTCCAGGGTGGCGCTCACCGCGTGGTCGCCCGCGAAGTCCGACCGCACGTAGACCGACCAGAACTGCGCGCCGACCCCGCCGCCGCGCAGGCGGGCGAAGTCGGTGTGCAGGCGGCCGCTCTGGTCGGCCGTCAGGTCGATGGCGTCGAGGTCGTAGCCGGCCTGGGCGCGCATCGCCCAGGGCAGGTCGTTGTGACCGTCCACCACGGGGGCGGTGCGGAGGAGGGCTCGGGCGCGGTCCACCAGCTCAGAAGTCATACGAACATTTCTACTCCTTCTGTTAACCGGAGGTTAGGTCTTGCGCCCGGCCCTGTCCCCGGGTTCCGGGGCGGGGGAGCCTTCCAGGCACGGCGGCCCCACCCTGCCGCGCCCGTCCGTTCCGGGAGGTACTCGTGAGCTCAGCCCGTACACCGTGGAAGGCCGTGCTCGGCGGCTCGGTCGGCAACCTGGTGGAGTGGTACGACTGGTTCGTCTACGCCAGCTTCGCCACCTACTTCGCCGCCGCGTTCTTCCCGCACGGCAACCCGACCGCCCAACTCCTCAACACCGCCGGGATCTTCGCGGTGGGCTTCTTCATGCGCCCGGTCGGCGGCTGGCTGCTCGGCCGCTACGCCGACCGGCGCGGGCGGAAGGCGGCGCTCACCCTGACCGTCACCATGATGTCGGCCAGCGCCCTGCTGATCGCCGTGGCGCCGACGTACGCGCAGGTCGGCTACGCCGGGGCGGTGGTGCTGCTGATCGCCCGGCTGCTGCAGGGGCTCTCGGTCGGCGGGGAGTACGCGGCCAGCGCGACGTACCTGACCGAGGCCTCGGTGCCGAAGCGGCGCGGGTTCGTCTCCAGCTTCCAGTACGTCTCGATGACCTTCGGTCAGCTGATCGGGCTGGGGCTGCAGATCGTGCTCCAGCGCACCATGAGCACCGAGGACCTGCACTCCTGGGGCTGGCGGATCCCCTTCGTGGTCGGGGCGGTCGGCGCGGCGGTGGTCTTCTGGCTGCGGCGCAACCTGCCGGAGACCGAGGCGTACGAGGCGGCGGAGGGGGCCGACGGGCGCGGCACGCTGCGCCGGCTGCTGGACCACAAGCGGGAGTTCGTCCTGGTGATGGCGCTCACCATGGGCGGCACGGTGGCGTACTACACCTACACGACGTACCTCACGAAGTACCTTTCGAACACGGTGGGGCTGAGCAAGAGCGACGCCGCGCTGGTCAGCTTCTGCGCGCTGACCGTCTTCATGCTGCTCCAGCCGCTGGCCGGGGCGCTCTCCGACCGGATCGGGCGGCGGCCGCTGCTGATCGCCTTCGGGATCGGGGCGACCTTCGGGACGGTGCCGCTGATGACCACGCTCTCGCACGCGGGCGGCTTCGGCGAGGCCCTGCTGCTGGCGCTGGCCGCGCTGGTCATCGTCACCGGGTACACCTCGATCAACGCGGTGGTGAAGGCCGAGCTCTTCCCGACCCAGGTCCGGGCGCTCGGGGTGGCGCTGCCGTACGCGCTGGCCAACGCGCTGTTCGGGGGGACGGCGGAGTACGTGGCCCTCTGGTTCAAGGACCAGGGGATCGAGTCCGGGTACTACTGGTACGTCTCGGGGCTCGCGGCGGTCTCACTGGTGGTCTACCTGACGATGCGTGAGACCCGCGGCGCGGCGCTCACGCTGGAGGCCGCCCCGGCCGAGCCGGTGCGCGTCTAGGGTGTGGGCCCATGCGGGTGCTCTTGGTCGAGGACGACGACCGGCTGGCGGCTGCGCTGATCCCGGCGCTGGCCCGGCACGGCCATCAGGTGGTGCGGGCGGCCCGGGCGGATGACGCGCTGCGGCTCAAGGACACCTGCGAGTTCGTGCTCCTCGACCTCGGGCTGCCCGACCTGGACGGGCTGGAGGCGCTGCGGCGGCTGCGGCGGGTCTCCTCGGTGCCGGTGATCGTGCTGACCGCGCGGTCGGAGGAGCGGGACGTGCTGCGCGGCCTGCGGTCCGGGGCCGACGACTACCTGGTGAAGCCGTTCCGCACGGCGGAGCTGGCGGCCCGGATGGCGGCGGTGGTGCGGCGCGGCAGCCGCCCGCTGGCCGCCACCGGGTCGGTGGTGGAGGTCGGCGACGTACGGATCGACCTGACGGCCCGTCGGGTCCTGGTGGCCGGGGCGGAGGTCACGCTCACCCGGCGGGAGTTCGACGTGCTCGCCGTGCTGGCCAGGGAGCCGGGGGTGGTCCGCAGCCGTGAGGAGATCCTCGACGAACTCTGGGGCGACGTGCAGCTGTCGGCCTCCCGCTCGCTCGACGTCCACGTGGCCGGCCTCCGCGCCAAGACCGGACGGCCGCACCTGATCCAGACCCTCCGCGCCACCGGCTACCGCCTGGCCACCGTCTGATGCAGCGTCGACTGCTGGTGCTCCAGGGGCTGCTGATCGTCTGTCTGGTGGCGGCGCTGGCGGTGCCGCTCGGGTACGCGTACGCCTCGCACCGGACGGGGCAGTTGCTGTTGGCGCGGCGGGCGGACGCGACGCGGTTCGCGGAGCTGGCGGACCGGGCGTTGCGGGAGGGCGGGCCTTCGGGGGTGGGGGCGGAGGTGGACCGGTACGCGGAGCTGTACGGGACGGCGGTGGAGGTGCGGGACCGGGACGGGGTGCTGATCGCGGGGCGGCCGGTCGGCGGCGGGGCCGCGCTGCGGCGGGCGCTGTCGGGGCGGACCACGGCGGAGCTGCCGCTGCTGACGCCGGGCGGACCGGAGACGGTGCTGGTGGCGGAGCCGGCCGGGCGGGACGGGCAGGTGTCGGGGGCGGTGGTGCTCCGGGTGCCGACGGCGGCGGCCCGGCGGGAGGTGGCCGTCGTCTGGGGGGCGCTGGCGGTGGGGGCGGTGCTGGCGCTGCTCGGGTCGCTGGCGGCGGCCCGGCGGCTGGCCGGCTGGGTGCTCCGCCCGGTGGCCGAACTCGACGCCACCACGCGGGAGATCGCCGGGGGCCGGCTCGGGGCGCGGGTCGCCACCGTCCGCGGCCCGGTGGAGCTGCGGCGGCTGGAGGAGCGGTTCAACGCCATGGCGGACGCCATCTCGGCCGCGCTGGAGCGCCAGCGCGCCTTCGTCGCGGACGCCTCGCACGAGCTCCGCACCCCGCTCACCGTGCTCTCCCTCCGGCTGGAGAACCTGGAGCCGCACCTGACCGCCGACGGGCAGCCCGAGTACGAGGAGGCGATGGCCGAACTCGACCGCCTGGCCGCCCTGTTGGAGGACCTGCTGGCGCTGGCCCGGGTGGAGGCGGACGCCGGACTGCCGGAGGACGTCCCGGCCGGCGGGCTGCTCCCCCGGTTGACGGGGTGGCAGGAGGTCTACGCGGCACAGGGGTTGGCCCTGGACGTGGCGGTGGTGGAGGAGGCCCCGCTGCCCGCCGCCGTCGGCCGGATCGCGGACATCGCGCTCGACAACGCGGCCAAGTTCGTCCCGCCCGGCGGCCGGGTGGTGGTCTCGCTGACCGCCGGGGTGCTGCGGATCGCCGACGACGGACCGGGGCTGACCGAGGAGGAGCGGGGCGCGGCCCTCGGCCGGTTCTGGCGCGCGCCCGGGCGGGGCAACGTCCCGGGCAGTGGCCTGGGCCTGGCCATCGCCGCCGAACTGGCCCGAGGCTGCGGCGCCGAGCTGGGCCTGCACCCGAGCGAACCGCACGGCCTGACCGTCGAGTTGAGGACGGGTCAGTACACCGAGCGGTAGTAGGCGGCCGCGCCCGGGTGCAGCGGAACGGCGCCCGTCCCGATCGCGTAGCGCTCGTCCAGCCGGCTGCCGGGCGCGTCCGGGGCCAGCAGGTCGTCCCGGCGGCGGAACAGCACCTCGGTGACGGCGCGCACCACCCCCGCGTCCAGCCCGGCGGCGCAGAGCAGGTGGCTGGGGGTCCCGACGGTCGGGGTGGGCGCGGGCTGGCGGTAGCTGCCGGCCGGGATCGACACGCTCTCGTAGACCGGCCCGTGGGCCCGGCGCAGCTCGACCGCCGCCGCCTCCAGCGGGACCAGCCGGACGGGCGTGCGCTCGGCGAGTTCGGTGATGGCCGGGGTGGGCACCCCGCCGGACCAGAAGAAGGCGTCCAACTCCCCCGCCCGCAGCGCCGCGACCGACTCGGCGGTGCCGAGCAGCCGCACCGCGGCCCGCACCCCGGCGGCGGCCAGGGCCCGCTCGGCGACCACCGAGGTGCCGGACTCCTCGGCACCCAGCGAGACCCGCAGTCCGGCGAGCTGAGCGACCGTCAGGACCGCCGAGGCCGCGGGGACCACCAGGTGCAGGTGGTTGAGGTAGAGCCGGGCGAGGGCGGCCACCGCGACCGGCCGGGCGAAGGCGCCGCGGCCGGCCACCGCGTCGGTGGCGCTGTCCGCCAGGGCCAGGCCGAGTTCGGCGCCGCCGGTGTCGATCAGCCGCAGGTTGCGCACGCTGGCGGGGGTGGCGAGCACCTCGACGGTCAGCCCGGGGTGGGCCCGGTGGACCTCCTCGGCGAGACGCTGCCCGAAGGCCCGGTACGGCCCGCCCTCGGGCCCGGCGGCCAGCCGTAACGCACCCCGCGGCCCGGAGACGGAACAGCCCGCCGTCACCGCGGCCGCGGCTCCCAGCAGGAGCGCGCGGCGCGGGACGGCGGGCAAGGGTGGTGCTACTTGCCGAAGCCGAAGGAGGTGGAGCCCGCGACCTTGGCGCGGAGCTTCTGGCCCTTCTCGGTGGCCTGGCGGTTGAGGTCGGCCTGGAACTCGGTCATCTTCTCGGTGAGTTCCTGGTCGAAGGCGGCCAGCATCCGGACCGCCAGCAGGCCCGCGTTGCGCGCCCCGGCGATCGAGACGGTGGCGACCGGCACGCCCGCCGGCATCTGGACGATGGACATCAGGCTGTCCATGCCGTCCAGGTAGCGCAGCGGCACCGGGACGCCGATGACCGGCAGCGGGGTGACCGAGGCCAGCATGCCCGGCAGGTGGGCGGCGCCGCCGGCGCCGGCGATGATCGCCTTCAGGCCGCGGGCCCGGGCCTGCTCGCCGTAGGTGACCATCTCGCGCGGCATCCGGTGCGCGGAGACCACGTCGACCTCGTAGGGGATCTCGAACTCGTCGAGCGCCTGGGCGGCGGCCTCCATCACGGGCCAGTCGGAGTCCGAGCCCATCACGATGCCGACAAGAGGCTGGGTCATTCGGTGATCGTTCCTCGCAGGTAGGCGGCCGCGTGGCGGGCGCGCTCGCGGACGTCCTCGAGGTCGTCCCCGAAGACGTTGACGTGGCCGACCTTGCGGCCGGGCTTCACGTCCTTCCCGTACATGTGGATCCGCAGGCCGGGGTCACGGGCCATGCAGTGCAGGAAGGCGTGGTACATGTCGGGGTAGTCGCCGCCGAGCACGTTGACCATGACGGTCCACTTGGCGCGCGGGCGCGGGTCCCCGAGCGGGAGGTCGAGCACCGCGCGCAGGTGGTTCTCGAACTGCGAGGTGACGGAGCCGTCCTGGGTCCAGTGACCGGAGTTGTGCGGGCGCATCGCCAGCTCGTTGACCAGGATGCGGCCGTCCCGGGTCTGGAACAGCTCGACCGCCAGGTGGCCGGTGATGCCGAGCTCGCCGGCGATCCGCAGCGCGAGCTGCTGGGCCTCGTCGGAGAGCGCCGGGTCGAGGTCGGGGGCGGGAGCGGTCACCTCGGCGCAGACGCCGTTCTCCTGGACGCTCTCCACCACCGGGTAGGCGACGGCCTGGCCGCTGGGCGAGCGGACCACGTTGGCGGCCAGCTCGCGGACGAAGTCGACCTTCTCCTCCGCCAGCACCGGTACGCCGGCCAGGAACGGGGCGGCGGCCTCGGTCTCGTCGTCGACCACCCAGACGCCCTTGCCGTCGTAGCCGCCGCGGACGGTCTTGAGGACCACCGGGTAGCCGTCGCCCTCGTTCGCGAAGGCGGTCACGTCGGCCGGGTCGGCGACCAGGCGGTGGCGGGGGCAGGGGGCGCCGATGGAGTCCAGCTTGGCCCGCATCACGCCCTTGTCCTGGGCGTTCACCAGCGCGGACGGGTCCGGGCGGACGGCGATGCCCTCGGCCTGGAGCGCGCGCAGGTGCTCGGTCGGCACGTGCTCGTGGTCGAAGGTCACCACGTCGCAGCCGGCGGCGAAGCGGCGCAGCGTCTCCAGGTCGCGGTGGTCGCCGAGGACCACGTCGGAGACCACCTGTGAGGCGGAGTCCTGCGGGGTGTCCGCCAGGAGCTTGAACCGGATGCCGAGCGGGATGCCCGCCTGGTGCATCATCCGGGCCAGCTGGCCGCCGCCGATCACGCCCACCACTGGAAAATTCGCCTTGGCCGCAGAAGTCACGCGCCCAGGATATCCGGGCCGGTCACGGGGGTCGTACCGGCCGCCCCCGGTGCGGGGGGACGGGTGGCGACGGTGTATCAGGGGTGAGCGAGTAGCCTAGATGGCCGGGCCCGAAGCACACTGTCGGATGATGTGCATGCAGAGCGGCCTTGACCAGCCGCGCCCGCGTGCGACCTCCTCCGCAGACCCTGGAGACCCTGGATGACGAGCACCACCACTCCCAAGCCTTCGCTGGTGCAGAGGCTGGGCGGCCTCTCGATCGAGGTGATCGGTTTCGCGGTGATCGGCCTGGTGGGCTTCGTCGTGAACGGCGTGGTCTTCTGGGTCTGCCTGAAGGCGCCGGGCCTGGTCCACTCGCTGGCCGGCTTCATCGCGACCGCGGTGGCGATCGGCACCAACTACCTGGGCTACCGGTTCTGGCTGTACAAGGACCGTGACGCGGCCTCCCGCAAGCGGGAGATCACGCTCTTCCTGATCTTCAGCGGCATCGGCATGCTGATCGAGAACGGCATCCTGGCCTTCTCGGTGCACGTGCTGGACTACACCACGCCGACCCAGCAGCTGATCGCCAAGAACGTGGTCGGCCTGGTGGCCGGCACGATCTTCCGCTTCTTCTCGTACCGCACCTGGGTCTTCAAGGCGATGCCCGAGCTGGCCGAGCCGGAGACCGCCGTCGCGGCCGAGCCGGTGCTGGTGGCCGCCAAGTAGGAACGCGTCCCGGGAAGGGGCCGTCTGACCACGGGTCAGGCGGCCCCTTCCTCGTTCCGGGTGAGGAACAGCGCGAAGACCGGGGGCTGGAGCGAGAGCAGCTCCAGGCGGGCGCCGTCGGCCTCGGCGAGGTCGCGGGCGACGGCCAGGCCGATGCCGGTGGAGTTGCGGCCGCTGACGGAGCGTTCGAAGACCCGGTTGCCCAGCTCGGTCGGCACGCCCGGGCCCTCGTCCTGGACCTCGGCGACCACCGAGCGGCCGGAGGGGCGGACCCGGACGGTGACGGTGCCGGCGCCGTGCATCAGGGAGTTCTCGATCAGGGTGGCCAGCACCTGGGCGACCATGCCGGGGGTGCCGAGCACCGACACGTCCCGCAGGCCCTCGATCCGCAGGGTGCGGCCGTTGCCGCGCATGGTCGGGCTCCACTCGGCCAGCTGCTGGGCGATCACCTCGTCCAGCCGGAAGACCACGGCGGTGGGGCTGCGCGGGTCGCGCTGGTTGG
This sequence comes from Kitasatospora sp. NPDC001664, assembly GCF_053596675.1. Classification (NCBI taxonomy): domain Bacteria; kingdom Bacillati; phylum Actinomycetota; class Actinomycetes; order Kitasatosporales; family Streptomycetaceae; genus Kitasatospora; species Kitasatospora sp. NPDC001664. Next base: position 168,193 of record NZ_JBSFGS010000015.1, on the reverse strand, counting down.
TGAGCAGCCGCTGCACCACGTCGGTGAGCCGCTCCACCTGCTGGAGCGCGATGGTGGACTCCTCCTTGACCGTCTCCGGCTCCCCGGCCAGCGCGTTGATCTCCTCCAGCCGCATGGAGAGCGCGGTCAGCGGGGTGCGCAGCTGGTGCGAGGCGTCGGCGGAGAGCCGGCGCTCGGCGGTGAGCATCCGGGCGATCCGCTCGGCACTGGCGTCCAGCACCTCGGCCACCCGGTCCAGCTCGGGCACCCCGTAGCGGCGGTCGCGCGGGCGCGGGTCTCCGGAGCCGAGGCGCTCGGCGGTCTCGGCCAGGTCGGTGAGCGGGCGGGCCAGCCGCTTGGCCTGCCAGACCGCGAGGGCCACCGCCGCCTGGACGGCGAGCAGCGCCACCACGCCGAGCAGCAGCAGCATGTTGGCGATCTCGTGGTCCACCTGGTCGCGGGACTGCACCACGGTGACGGACTCGCCGTTGGCGCCGTACTCGGTGGCGCTGATCACCGGGCCCTCGGGCGCGCTGCCGGCCGAGAAGGTCTCCTGGCCGGGGACGGTGATGGAGACGTGGCCGCCCTCGGTGAGCTGGGAGGTGAACTTCTCCCCGGTGATCGGCTCGCCGGCGGCAAGCCGGCTCTCCACCAGGCCGAGCACCCGGACGGCCTGGGCGTCCACCCGGGCGTCCGCGGCGTTGACGATGTTCTGCTTCTCGACCAGGGCGATCGGGACGCAGAACACCACCACCATCACCAGCACCACGCCGAGCAGGGAGTTGATCATCCGGCGCTTCACGCGGGCCGACTCCAGATCAGTTCTTGCAGGGGTCAGTTCTTCTCGAAGCGGAAGCCGACGCCCCGGACGGTGGAGATGTAGCGCGGGTTGGCCGCGTCGTCCCCGAGCTTCTTGCGCAGCCAGGAGATGTGCATGTCCAGGGTCTTGGTCGAGGTCCACCAGGTGGTGTCCCAGACCTGACGCATGATCTCCTCGCGGGTGACCACCCGGCCGGCGTCCCGGACCAGCACCCGGAGCAGCTCGAACTCCTTGGCGGAGAGGGTCAGCTCCTCCTCGCCCAGCCAGGCCCGGTGCGACTCGACGTCGATCTTCACGCCGTGCGCGCCGGTGGTCAGCTGGTCCACGTTGCCGCGGCGGAGCAGGGCCCGGACCCGGGCAAGCAGCTCGGCCAGGCGGAACGGCTTGGTCACGTAGTCGTCGGCGCCGGCGTCCAGGCCGACCACGGTGTCCACCTCGTCGGCGCGGGCGGTGAGCACCAGCACCGGGCAGGTGCGGCCCTCGGCGCGCAGGCGGCGGGCCACCTCCAGGCCGTCCATCTCGGGCAGGCCCAGGTCCAGCACGATCAGGTCGACGTCCTCGGTCAGCCCGGCCGCGAGGGCGCCGGGGCCCTCCTCCCGGACCAGGACCTCGTACCCCTCACGGCGCAACGCTCGGGCCAGCGGTTCGGAGATCGCCGGGTCGTCCTCGGCCAGCAGCACACAGGTCATGACGCAGATGGTAGTCCGAGCCGGACGCGGAGATCAGGGGCTCTGCCGGGGCGGCTCCGCCCGGTCGGACCAACCGCGGCCCCGCCGCCGCCCCTGACGGGCCGTCGGCTCCTACCGTGGGCAGGTCGGGGACTGTCTCTCGGGAGGTTGCGGATGGCGGGCGGGACCGAGCTGCGCGGCGGGCCGGAGCCGGTCTCGGCCTCGGGGGCCCCGCCGGAGGACGAGCACGCGTTCTTCGGACACCCGCGCGGGCTGGCCACGCTCTTCATGACCGAGCTGTGGGAGCGCTTCAGCTTCTACGGGATGCGCTCGCTGCTGGTGCTCTTCCTGGCGCTGCCCACCGACCAGGGCGGGATCGGCCTGGACTCCGTGACGGCCGCCTCGGTCTACAGCGTCTACAACTCGCTGGTCTACATGCTGGCCATCCCCGGCGGCTGGATCGCCGACCGGCTGTGGGGCGCGCGGCGGGCGGTGCTGATCGGCGGGCTGGTGATCATGGGCGGCCACTTCTCGCTGGCGGTGCCGTTCACCGCGACCTTCTGGTGCGGGCTGCTGCTGATCGCGGTGGGCACCGGGCTGCTGAAGCCGAACGTCTCGGCCATCGTCGGGCAGCTCTACCACCCGGACGACCCGCGCCGGGACGGCGGCTTCACGGTCTTCTACATGGCGATCAACATCGGCTCGTTCTTCGCCCCGCTGGTGGTCGGCACGGTCGGACAGAACGTCAGCTGGCACCTGGGCTTCTCGCTGGCCGGGGTCGGCATGGCGCTCGGCCTGGCCCAGTACGTCTGGGGCCGGCGCCACCTCGGCCACGCCGGGGCGGCGCCCGGGCGGCCGGCCGAACCGGCGGTCCGGCGGCGGGTGCTGCGGCTGGCGGCGCTCTGGGCGGGGGCCGCGGCGGTGTTCTTCGCGGTGGACGCGGGGGCCGGGTGGTTCTCGATCGGACAGGTCGTCAACATCCTGGGGATCGTCGGGGTCGCGCTGCCCGCCTGGTACTTCACCCGGCTGCGCCGGGACCGGGAGCTGTCGGCGCTGGAGCGCAGCCGGATGTCGGCCTTCATGTGGTTCTTCATCGCGGCCGCGGTGTTCTGGATGATCTACGACCAGTCCGGCTCCACGCTGACCCAGTTCGCCACCGACGACACGAACCTTTCGGTCTTCGGCTTCCACTTCCCGTCCAGCTGGTTCCAGTCGGTGAACCCGCTCTTCATCATCCTGCTGGCGCCGGTCTTCGCCTGGCTCTGGCAGTGGCTGACGCTCCGTGACCGCAATCCGAGCGCGCCGGTGAAGTTCGCCGTGGGCCTGCTGCTGATCGGCGCCTCCTTCGGTCTGATGGGCCTGGCCGAGCTGGCCGCCTCGGGCGGGCAGAAGGTCTCGCCGTTCTGGCTGGTCGGGGTCTACTTCGTGCAGACGGTGGCCGAGTTGACGCTCTCTCCGGTCGGGCTGTCGCTCACCACCAAGCTGGCGCCGGCGAAGTACGTCAGCCAGCTGCTCGGCCTGTGGTTCCTGGCCACCGCGACCGGGGACGCGGTGGCGGGGTGGACCATCCGGCTCCAGCAGGTGGTCAGCGCGGACACCTACTTCTACCTGCAGGGGGCGCTGGCGGCGGTCTGCGGGGCGGCGGTGTGGACGGCCGCCGGGCGGATCCGCGCCCTGATGGGGGCTGTGAAGTAGTTCACAGAGGGTGATCACGGGAACCGGAGCGCCGACCCACCGTTTCATCGAAGGATCCACCAGTTCACCTTGGATTCAGTTGATGTTTTCCGTTGTTAGCATGGATTCGCCACCTCTTCTTTATTCGGACATTGGGTTCATCCGACAGGTTCTCGTCTGATAGTGGGAGAAACCGCCACGTACAGTGGCCTGGTCCATCGCACGTCAGCAAGGAACCCCACTCATGGCGTCAAGCACTCTGGCCGCCGGCGCAACGTCGACCCCCACCGGCAGCGGCAAGACCTTCTTCGGGCACCCCCGCGGACTCGCCACCCTCTTCATGACCGAGATGTGGGAGCGGTTCAGCTTCTACGGGATGCGCGCCCTGCTCGTCCTCTACATGGGGGCGGAGGTCGTCGACGGCGGCCTCGGCATGAAGGCGGCAGTGGCCGGCGCGGTCTACAGCGTCTACAACGCCATGGTCTACCTGCTCGCGCTGCCCGGCGGCTGGATCGCCGACCGCTTCCTGGGCGCCCGCAAGACCGTCGCGCTCGGCGGGGCGATCATCATGGCCGGCCACTTCGCGCTGGCGCTGCCCTCCAAGGCGGTCTTCTTCGCCGGCCTGGGCCTGATCGCGATCGGCTCCGGCCTGCTCAAGGCCAACATCTCGACCATGGTCGGCCACCTCTACGACGGGCCCAACGACCCGCGCCGGGACGGCGGCTTCACCATCTTCTACATGGGCATCAACCTCGGTGCCTTCGTCGCCCCGCTGGTGATCGGCACCGTCGGCGAGAAGGTCGACTGGCACCTGGGCTTCGCGCTGGCCGGCGTCGGCATGGCGCTGGGCCTGCTCCAGTACCTGCTGGGCAGCCGTCACCTGAGCGACAAGAGCAGCGTGGTGGCCTCGCCGATGCCCGCCGCCGAGAAGCGCGCGGTGCTGCGCAAGGCCGGCTTCTGGGCCGCCCTCGCCGTCGCCTTCTACGCCGTGGTCGCGGTCACCGGCCACCTGACCGTCAACTGGGTCACCTGGCCGCTGTCGATCGCCGGCATCGCCGTCCCGGTGGTCTACTTCGCCCGGATCCGCCGGGACAAGGACCTCACCACGGACGAGAAGTCCAAGATGAGCGGCTACGTCTGGTTCTTCGTGGCGGCCGCGATCTTCTGGATGATCTACGACCAGTCCGGCTCCACGCTGAACCTGTTCGCCAAGAACAACACCTCGCTGAGCGTCCTCGGCTGGGACTTCCCGTCCAGCTGGTTCCAGTCGCTGAACCCGCTCTACATCATGGCGCTGGCCCCGGTCTTCGCCTGGCTCTGGGTCTGGCTGGACCGCCGCCGCCAGAACCCCTCCACCACCGCGAAGTTCGCCTTCGGCCTGCTGATGATCGGCGGCTCCTTCCTGGTGATGATGCTGGCGATGGCCGCCGCGAACGGCGGTGCCAAGGTCACCCCGCTCTGGCTGGCCACCGTCTACCTGATCCAGACCGTCGGCGAGCTCACCCTCTCCCCCGTCGGACTCTCCGTCACCACCAAGCTGGCGCCCGCCAAGTACGCCAGCCAGATGATGGGCATCTGGTTCCTCGCCGTCACGGCCGGCGACTGCACCGCCGCCGTGGTGCAGCTGATGGTCGGTGACGCCACCGGCTCCACCTGGTACTTCGCCTCCCAGGGCCTGCTGGCCGTGCTGGCCGGCGTGGCGCTGATGACGTACCGCAAGAAGGTCAACCGGCTGATGGGCGACATCCGCTGACGGACCCCCGCACGTGGGAGACCCCCGGAAGGCCGCGCGCCTCCGGGGGTCTCGTGCATCCGTGTACCCGCCTCAGACCGCGCGGACACCGTCCCGCCAGACCGCGGCGGTCAGCGGTACGCCCGGGCGGTAGGCCAGGTGGACGTGCGAGGGGGCGTCCAGCAGCAGCAGGTCGGCCCGGGCGCCCGGGGCGATCAGGCCGACGTCGGCGCGGCGCAGCGCCCGCGCGCCGCCGGCGGTGGCGGCCCAGACTGCCTGATCCGGCGTCATGCCCATCTCGCGGACCGCGACGGCGATGCAGAAGGCCATCGAACTGGTGAAGCTGGAGCCCGGGTTGCAGTCTGTCGAGAGCGCGACGGTGGCGCCCGCGTCGAGCAGGCGGCGCGCGTCCGGGTAGGGGGCGCGGGTGGAGAACTCCGCGCCGGGGAGCAGGGTGGCCACCGTGTCGCCGCTCGCCAGCGCGTCCACGTCGGCGTCGGTGAGGTGGGTGCAGTGGTCGGCCGAGGCCGCGCCGAGCTCCACCGCGAGCTGCACGCCCGGGCCGTGGTTCAGCTGGTTGGCGTGCACCCGGGGGGTCAGGCCGCGGGCCATGCCGGCGGTGAGGATCTCCCGGGCCTGGTCGCCGTCGAAGGCGCCCTGCTCGCAGAAGACGTCCACCCAACGGGCGTGCGGGGCACAGGCGTCCAGCATCTCGCCGGTGACCAGCGCCACGTAGGCGGCCGGGTCCTCCTTGAACTCCGGGGCCACCACGTGCGCGCCCAGGTAGGTGGTCTCGGTGGTGTGCTTCGCCGCGATCCGCAGGGCGCGGGCCTCGTCCTCCACGGTGAGGCCGTAGCCGGACTTGCACTCGACCGTGGTGGTGCCCTGGCGCAGCGCCTCGGTGAGGAAGCGGGTGAGGTTGGCCTCCAACTGCGCGTCGGTGGCGGCCCGGGTGGCGGCCACCGTGGTGCGGATGCCCCCGGCGGTGTAGGACTGGCCGCTCATCCGGGCGTTGAACTCGGCGGTGCGGTCCCCGGCGAAGACCAGGTGGGCGTGCGAGTCCACGAAGCCGGGCAGCAGCGCCCGGCCCTCGGCGTCGACGTGCCCGTCGGCCGCGGGTGCCTCGCCGGCGGGGCCGACCCAGGCGATCCGGCCGTCCTCGATCAGCACGGCGGCATCGGTGAGCAGGCCGAGCGGGCCGCTGCCGTGGGACGGGTCGTTGGTGACGAGCGAGCCGACGTTGCCGATCAGGGTGCTCAAGTCGCTGGGCCTTTCGGGGAGTTGGGGTGAACGCCGAAAGGCGCGGGCCCGAGGGGATCAGCCCCCCTCGGACCCGCGCCGGTCAGTTTATCGCCGCAGGGCGGCGATTGTCGTGCTCAGTGCACGGGGGACGTCCGGGACCAGTTGGTGCCGCCCGTCCTTGACCACGTGCCGGCCGCCGACCACCAGGTGGCGGACATCGGCGCCCGAGGCGGCGAAGACCGCCGTCTCGGCGCCCAGCTCCGGCGGCGGCCCGGCGGTGCGGACCGAGTCCAGCGCGATCACGGTGAAGTCGGCCAACGCCCCGGCCTCGATCCGGCCGGCCTCCGGCCAGCCGAGCGAGGCGTGGCCGTCCTCGCCGCCCGCGCGCAGCAGCGCGTCGGCGGTCCAGTGGCCCCGGGTGCGGGTGCGCAGGCGCTCGTCCAGCTCCAGCGCCCGGGCCTCCTCCCACGGGTCGATCACCGCGTGGCTGTCGCTGCCCAGGGTGACCGGGCAGCCCGCGCTCGCCAACCGCCGGGCGGGGCCGATGCCGTCGGCCAGGTCCCGCTCGGTGGTCGGGCACATGCAGATGGCGGTCGAGGAGTCGGCGAGCAGCCGGATGTCATCGTCCGTCAGATGGGTGGCGTGCACCGCCGAGGTGCGCGGGCCGAGCACCCCGTGGTCGGCCAGCAGCCTGGTCGGCGTGACGCCGTGCGCGGCCAGGCAGGCCTCGTTCTCCGCGGTCTGCTCGGAGAGGTGCACGTGCAGCGGCGCCTGCGCCCGCTCGCCCCACTGGGCCACGGTGGCCAACTGCCCGGCCGGGACGGCCCGGACGGAGTGCACCGCGGCGCCGATCCGGGCGTGCCCGGCCGGCTTGAGCGCGTCCACCCGCTGGGCCCAGGCCTCGGCGTCGCCGTCGCTGAACCGCAGCTGCGGCGCGGTCGGCTCGGCACCGAAGCCCGAGGAGAGGTAGCAGGTGTCCAGCAGGGTGATCCGGATGCCGGCCCGGTCGGCGGCCTCGATCAGCGCGTGGCCCATCGCGTTCGGGTCGTCGTACCGGGCGCCGCCGGGCGCGTGGTGCAGGTAGTGGAACTCGCCCACCGCACTGATCCCGGCCAGCGCCATCTCGGCGTAGACGGCGGTGGCCAGCTCCAGGTAGCTGTCCGGGTCCAGCGCACCGGCGAACCGGTACATGGTGTCCCGCCAGGTCCAGAAGGTGCCCGAGCCGATCTGCACGCTGCCGCGCAGCGCGCGGTGGAAGGCGTGCGAGTGGGCGTTGGCCTGGCCCGGCAGCAGCAGCCCGGCGAGGCGGACCGCCCCGGGCGGGCAGGGCCCGCTGTCCGGGACGACCGAGCGGAACCGCCCGTCGGCCACCGTGATCAGCACGTCCCGCTCGACGGCGGGGCCGTTGTGGTTCGGCAGCCAGGCGTGCTCGGCCCAGTACGTCGTGGTCCCCTCGGTCACTGACACGCCAGGTCCTCCAGTACGTCGGCGAGCGCGGTCACCCCGGTCAGGCAGTCCGCCTCCTCGGCGTGCTCGGCCGGGGAGTGCGAGACGCCGGTGGGGTTGCGCACGAACAGCATGGCGGTCGGGATCTCGGACGCCAGGATCCCGGCGTCGTGTCCCGCGCCGGTCGGCAGCACCGGGACCCCTCCGAGTCGCTTGGCCAGCCGGTCGCGGAGCGGGCCGTCGAAGTCCACCACGGGCGTGTACGACTCCCGGGTCAGCTCGACCCGGACGCCGTCCAGCCCGCCGCGCGCGTACGCCGCCTCCCGGATCTCCTCGACCAGGGCGGTCAGGGTCGCCTCGTCCGCGGCCCGGGAGTCCAGCCAGCCCCGGATCAGCGAGGCGATGGCGTTGGTGCCGTTGGGCTCCACCGCGACCTTGCCGAAGGTGGCCAGCGCGCCGGCCAGCTCGGCCTTCTGGCGGGCCGTCAGCACGGTGTCGGCGAAGGTGAGCATCGGGTCCCGGCGGTCCTCGATCCGGGTGGTGCCGGCGTGGTTGGCCTCGCCGTGGAAGTCGAAGCGCCAGCGGCCGTGCGGCCAGATCGCGCTGGCCACGCCGACCGGCTGGTCCTCCGTCAGGTACCGGCCCTGCTCGACGTGGAGCTCGACGAAGGCCCCGATCCGGCTCAGCCGGTCGTGGTCCGCGCCGATCAGCGCCGGGTCGTAGCCGGCCTTCTCCATCGCGTCGGGCAGCCGGACGCCGTCCGCGTCGCGCAGCTCGTACGCCTGCTCGCGGCCCAGCACCCCGGCGGTCAGCCGGGAGCCGATGCAGGCCACGCCGAACCGGGCACCCTCCTCGTCGCCGAAGTTGACGATCGCCAGCGGCTTGCTGAACTCGGCCTTGCGGGACCGGAGTTCGTCCAGGGCCGCGAAGGAGGAGACCACCCCGAGCGGGCCGTCGTAGGCGCCGCCGTCCGGGACGGAGTCCAGGTGCGAGCCGGTGACCACCGCGCCCTCGCCCTGCAGGTCGCCCAGCCAGGCCCACTGGTTGCCGTTGCGGTCCAGCTCGTAGTGCAGGCCGCGGGAGCGGGCCTGCTGCTCGAACCAGGAGCGGCACTCGGCGTCGGCGGAGTTCCAGGCGAAGCGGCGGTAGCCGCCGGAGGAGGCGGAGCGGCCCACGGGGAGCAGCTCCGCCCACATCTCCAGGAAGGAGTCGCTCACAGCTCGCCCATGGGCACGCGGACGCCGCGCTCGGCCGCCACCTCGGACGCGCGGTCGTAGCCCGCGTCCACGTGGCGGATGACGCCCATGCCCGGGTCGTTGGTGAGCACCCGGCGGATCTTCTCGCCCGCCAGCGCGGTGCCGTCGGCCACCGTGACCTGGCCGGCGTGGATCGAGCGGCCGATGCCGACGCCGCCGCCGTGGTGGATGGAGACCCAGGAGGCGCCGGAGGCGACGTTCACCATGGCGTTCAGCAGCGGCCAGTCGGCGATCGCGTCCGAGCCGTCCAGCATCGCCTCGGTCTCGCGGTACGGCGAGGCCACCGAGCCGCAGTCCAGGTGGTCGCGGCCGATCACGATCGGGGCGGAGAGCTCGCCGGAGGCGACCATGTCGTTGAAGCGCTCGCCGGCCTTGTCGCGCTCGCCGTAGCCCAGCCAGCAGATGCGCGCCGGGAGGCCCTGGAAGTGCACCTTCTCCTGGGCCATCTTGATCCAGCGGTGCAGCGACTCGTTCTCCGGGAAGAGGTCGAGCACGGCCTTGTCGGTCTTGTAGATGTCCTGCGCGTCGCCGGACAGCGCCGCCCAGCGGAACGGGCCCTTGCCCTCGCAGAACAGCGGCCGGATGTACGCCGGGACGAAGCCCGGGAACGCGAACGCCCGGTCGTATCCCGCGAGCTGGGCCTCGCCGCGGATCGAGTTGCCGTAGTCGAAGACCTCGGCGCCGCGGTCCTGGAAGCCGACCATCGCCTCGACGTGACGGGCCATCGACTCGCGCGAGCGCTGGGTGAACTCGGCCGGCTTCTCGGCCGCGTAGCTCGCCATGTCCTCGAAGGCCACGCCGACGGGGAGGTAGCTCAGCGGGTCGTGGGCGCTGGTCTGGTCGGTGACGATGTCGATCGGGGCGTCCATCGCCAGCAGCTGCGGGAACATCTCCGCCGCGTTGCCCAGCACACCGATCGAGAGCGGCTGCCGCTTGTCGCGGGCCTCGGTGGCCAGCTGGAGCGCGTGGTCGAGGTTCTTCGCCTCGACGTCCAGGTAGCGGTGCTCGATCCGGCGGGCGATCCGGGACGGGTCGCAGTCGATGCAGATCGCCACGCCGCCGTTCATGGTGACGGCCAGCGGCTGGGCGCCGCCCATGCCGCCGAGACCGGCGGTGAGGGTGATGGTGCCTTCGAGGGTGTTGCCGAAGCGCTTGGCCGCGACCGCGCCGAAGGTCTCGTAGGTGCCCTGGAGGATGCCCTGGGTGCCGATGTAGATCCACGAACCGGCGGTCATCTGGCCGTACATGGTGAGCCCGAGGCTCTCCAGCCGGCGGAACTCCTCCCAGTTCGCCCAGTCGCCCACCAGGTTGGAGTTGGCGATCAGCACCCGCGGCGCCCACTCGTGGGTCTGCATCACGCCGACCGGCCGGCCGGACTGGACCAGCATGGTCTCGTCCTGCTTCAGGTTCTCCAGCGTGCGCACCATCGCGTCGAAGGAGCGCCAGTCGCGGGCCGCCTTGCCGGTGCCGCCGTAGACCACCAGCTTGGACGGGTGCTCCGCCACCTCCGGGTCCAGGTTGTTCATCAGCATCCGCAGGGCGGCCTCCTGCTGCCACCCCTGCGTCGTCAGCTTCGTCCCGCGCGCTGCGCGCACCTCGCGCGGACCGCTCACCGCCTGCTGCTGCACCATGTCCCGGACTCCTTGCGGATGGATTCATTCAGTCTCTGTTCGACTGAATATATCCAATCACTCGAATGGCGGCCAGAGGCCGGGCCCGGCGATTCCGACTCGGTCAGGCCGCCTCGCCGTCGTCGCCCCAGGCGATGCCGAGGGCCGCGAGCCAGGCGCGGTCGGCCTCGTCGGGGGTCTGGGCGGGGCGGTCGGGCTGCTGGCGACGGGGGCGGGGGATGTCCTGGACCGGGCCCAGGCCGTACTTCTCGGCGGTGGTGGCGGCGGCGCCCGGTTCGATGACGCCGACGTGGACGGCGGACTCGTCGCCCGCTTCGAGGACGGTGAGGTCGGGGTCGGGCGGTTGGCGGAGGGCGATCCGGCGACCGCAGGTGGGGCAGGACCACTCGTCGGCGCCCGAGGCGAGCCGGCCGACCAGTTTCATCTCGTGGATGACGCGCATGGCTGAGCAGCACCCCCGTCCGGCCCCGGCGTGGGGCCTTGGTGACGGGATGCCCGCTGGTGGTGCGTCAGCAACCAGGTGTGACCGAGCCGTTGTTCAGGAGATGCGGGCGGGATTGGTGTAGACGTTGGCCCCCTCGCCGCGCAGGAAGCCGACCAGCGTCAGCCCCAGCTCCTCGGCCAGGTCCACCGCCAGCGAGGAGGGCGCGGAGACCGCGGCCAGCAGCGGGATCCCGGCCAGCGCCGCCTTCTGGGTGAGCTCGAAGGAGGCCCGCCCGCTGACCATCAGCAGGTGCCCCGTCAGCGGCAGCAGCCCCTCGCGCAGCGCCCAGCCCACCACCTTGTCCACCGCGTTGTGCCGCCCGACGTCCTCCCGGGCGCAGAGCAGCTCGCCCTCCACCGTGAACAGCCCCGCCGCGTGCAGCCCGCCGGTGGAGTCGAAGGCCTTCTGAGCCGCCCTCAGCTTCTCCGGCAGCCCGTACAGCACCTCCGGCGCCACCCGCAGCGGGTCCGCGGCGAGCGGCCAGCGGACGTGGGTGCGGACGGCGTCGACCGTGTCGCGGCCGCAGAGGCCGCAGGCGCTGGTGGTGAGCAGGTTCCGGTGCGCCGTCAGCGCGGGCAGCGCGCCGCCCCGCACCGTCGCGTCGACCACGTTGTAGGTGTTCAGCCCGTCGGCGTCCGTCCCCGCGCAGTACCGCAGCGCGGCCAGCTGCTCCGCCTCGTGCAGCATCCCCTCCCCCACCAGGAATCCGGCGACCAGGTCGAAGTCCTGCCCCGGCGTGCGCATGGTCACCGTCAGCGCCTCGCCCCCGACCCGGATCTCCAGCGGTTCCTCCCCCGCCAGCACGTCCGCCCGCTCGGACCGCTCCGCACCGCGCAGCCGCACCACCCGCCGCCGCACCGTCGCCCGCGCCATGACCGACCCCTTCCGTCCCGGCCAGGTTACGTCGGACGACCTGTTCGGCCGGACCTGGTTGTCATATCTTCATTCAGCTGCTGTGATGGTGTATATGGATATGCACACTGCTGTGGACCCGGCCGCTCCGGTGATCGTCGTCGGCAAGGCCGACGTCAGCGCCGAGGACGTCATCGCCGTCGCGCGCGGGAACGCGCGGGTCGAGATCGGCCCGGACGCGCTGGAGGAGATGGCGACCGCGCGCAAGCGGATCGAGGCGCTGGCGGCCGAGCCGCGGCCGGTCTACGGGGTGTCCACCGGCTTCGGTGCGCTCGCGGTGCGGCACATCAGCCCGGAGCTGCGGGCCCAGCTGCAGCGGTCGCTGGTGCGCTCGCACGCCGCGGGCATGGGCCCCGTGGTGGAGCGCGAGGTGGTCCGCGCACTGGTCTTCCTGCGGATGAAGACCCTGGCCTCCGGCCGCACCGGCGTCCGCCCGCTGGTCGCGCAGAACATGGCCGCCATGCTGAACGCCGGCATCACCCCCGTGGTCCGCGAGTTCGGCTCCCTCGGCTGCTCCGGTGACCTCGCCCCGCTCTCGCACTGCGCGCTCGCCCTGATGGGCGAGGGCACCGCGTACGACGCCGAGGGCGTCGAGCGCCCGGCCGGCGAGCTGCTCGCCGAGGCCGGCATCGAGCCGGTCGAGCTGCTGGAGAAGGAGGGCCTGGCCCTCATCAACGGCACCGACGGCATGCTCGGCATGCTGGTGATGGCGCTGGCCGACCTGGCCCGCCTGTTCACCACCGCCGACATCACCGCCGCCATGTCGCTGGAGGCCCTGCTCGGCACCGACAAGGTGCTGGCCCCCGAGCTGCACGGCCCGATCCGCCCGCACCCCGGCCAGGCCCTCTCCGCCGCCAACATGCTGGCCGTGCTGGCCGGCTCGGCCCTGACCGGCCACCACCAGGACGACGCCCCGCGGGTCCAGGACGCCTACTCCATCCGCTGCGCCCCGCAGGTGGCCGGCGCCGGCCGCGACACCCTGGCCCACGCCCAGCTGGTCGCCTCCCGCGAGCTGGCCGCCTCGGTCGACAACCCGGTGGTCCTCCCCGACGGCCGGGTCGAGTCCAACGGCAACTTCCACGGCGCCCCGGTCGCGTACGTGCTCGACTTCCTGGCGATCGCCGCCGCCGACCTCGGCTCCATCTCCGAGCGCCGCACCGACCGGCTGCTCGACAAGGCCCGCTCGCACGGCCTGCCGGCCTTCCTGGCCGACGACCCGGGCGTGGACTCCGGCCTGATGATCGCCCAGTACACCCAGGCCGCCCTGGTCAGCGAGAACAAGCGGCTCGCCGTCCCGGCCTCGGTGGACTCCATCCCCTCCTCCGCCATGCAGGAGGACCACGTCTCCATGGGCTGGTCCGCCGCGCGCAAGCTCCGCCAGTCGGTGGACAACCTGGCCCGCATCCTGGCCGTCGAACTGACCGCCTCCGCACGGGCCCTGGAGATCCGCACCGACAACGGCAGCGGGCCGCTGGCGCCGGCCACGGCAGCGGCGGTCGCGGCGGCGCGGGCCGCTGGCGTCGGCGGGCCCGGTCGTGACCGCTTCCTGTCCCCGGACCTGGAGGCGGCGGCGGCGCTGGTCGCCTCCGGCGCGCTGGTCGACGCGGTCGAGGCGGTCACCGGGCCGCTGGCTTGAGCCGGGCCTAGGTGATGCCACCGGGGGCGCGGGGCTCTGCTGACTTGCCGCTCCGCGGCGGGGCGCGCAGGGGAACGGCAGCACGTGCAACTGGCTGATGGTGGGTCAGTTGCAGGTGCGTCGCCTTCCGACTCGCGCAGTTCCTCGCGCCCCCGGGATCACCACGTACGTCCCTCGCGGCCCCGGGGTCACCAGTCGTCGCGGCGGACCTTGGGCTCCGGCTTGTGGCTCGCGAGGGCGTTGGCCATGTTGACGCCGACGATGCCGGCCCAGCAGACGATCAGGCCCCAGATGCCCGAGGTGCCGGCGGCCACGCCGGAGAGCGGGATCCCCATGACGAGGGAGACGATCGGGAGCTTCGACGCTCCACCGCCACCACCGCTGCGGCGGCGACCGCCGTCGAGCTGCTCGGAGACCCGCTGCTCGACCCGGGCGTCCAGTCGCGAGTCGATCCGGGCCAGGAAGGAGTCGACGATCTCCGCCTCGTACTCCTTGCCGAGCTCCTTGCGGGTCTGCACGGCCGCGTCGAGATCGCGCTTGAGTTCGTCCTGCCGAGAGTTCATGGCATCAGACTCCTCCCCTCCAGGAGGCCCGGTCCACCGCCCGGGACCGGTTTCGGGGGCGGCTCAGGGGTAAATCAGGGACACCCCGGAGTCGGACGCCGGATCCCACTGTTCGATACTTCGTTGCCCGGCGTTCGGCACTGCTGCACAGTCGTCCCGACCGCCGCCGAACCACCCCGGAGGAAGCGCCGATGACCAGCACCGACGAGAACGGTTCCGTCGGCCCCTCCGCGCGGCTCCTGCAGCTCTTCGAGGGCCACCGGCTGACGCCCACTCAGCGACGGATCGCCCACTCGTTGGTGCGGCACGCCGCCGAGGCGCCGTTCCTGTCCAGCGTCGAGGTGGCCGAACTGGCCGGGGTGAGCCAGCCCTCCGTCACCCGCTTCGCGGTGGCGCTCGGCTTCGACGGGTACCCGGCGCTGCGCAAGCAGCTGCGCGAACTCGGCGCCGGCGAGTCGGCCACGCCCGAGTCCCCGGCCGACGTGGTGCGCAACGAGCACCAGCAGGCGGTGCTGGCCGAGATCGAGCACCTGCGCCACCTGGCCGAGCTGCTGGCCGATCCGGAGCCGATCGTCCGGGCGGCCCGGCTGCTGGCCGCCTCCCGGCCGCTGCCGGTGCTCGGCCTGCGGGCCGCCTCCGCGCAGGCCCGGGGCTTCGCGTACTTCGCGGCCAAGGTGCACCCGGACATCCGCCTGCTGGACGAGGGCGGCTCGATGCTCGCCGACCGCCTGGAGCAGGCCGCCGCCGCCGGGGCCACCGCCCTGCTCTGCTTCGCCCTCCCCCGCTACCCCCGTGAACTGATGGACGGCCTGGTGGTCGCGCGCGACTGCGGCCTGACCGTCCTCACCGTCGCCGACAGCGCCTTCGCCCCGGTCGCCAAGCTCTCCGACCTGATGCTCCCCGCCGCCGTCGGCACCGGCCTGGTCTTCGACACCGCCTGCGCCCCGATGATGCTCGGCCGCGTCCTGCTCCAGACCATGTGCGACGACATCCCCGGCGCCGAGGCCCGCCTGGAGTCCATCGAACAGTCCGCCGCCGCGCGCGGCCTGTTCCTGGACTGACCCGGCCTGGACTGACCCCGCCCGGACTGACGCCGCCTCAGAGCGCCGCCTCGATCAGGTCGGCGGTGTAGGCGGCGCCGCCGAGGGTGCGGAGCTCGTGGCGGATCGCGGCGAGGCGGGCCGCCACGTCGGGGTCGGTGGTGAGGGTGAGCAGGGCGGTGCGCAGCAGCTCGGGGGTGACGTCCGCGGGGTCGAGGCGGCGGCCGACGCCGAGTTCGACCAGGCGGTCGGCGTTGGCGTACTGGTCGGCTCCCTGGGGGACGGCGATCATCGGGACGCCGCAGTACAGGCCCTCGGTCGTGCCGCCCATGCCGGCGTGGGTGACGAAGGCGTCGGCCTGCTCCAGGACGGCGAGTTGGGGGATCCAGGGGTGGACCTCGACGTTGGCCGGGAGCGGGCCGAGGGCGGCGGGGTCGACGTGGGCGCCGATCTGGAGGACCACGTGCCAGCCGGGGAGGTCGCCGAAGGCCCGCAGGCAGGCACGGTAGAAGTCGGGCCGGTCGGTGTAGGCGGAGCCGAGCGAGACCAGCAGGACCTTCTCGGCCGAGGCCGGGCGGGTCCAACTCCCTTGGTGGGAGCGGTCGCCGATCGCGGGGCCGACGAAGGTGTAGCGCTCGGGGTCGACCCGGTCGGCGTGGGGCTGGAGGGCGCGCGGGATGAGGACGAGCGAGCGGGCGGGCCGGCCCATGAAGTCGAGCGGGTCGATGCCGGTGATGCCGTTCTCCGCCAGCCAGGCGGTGAAGGCGGCGGTGTACGCGGCGCCGTCCCGCCGGATCGCCTCGAACATCTCCGGCACGTCCTGCTCGAAGCCCTCCCAGGCGACGAAGGTCGGCGAGAGCTGGAGGACCGGGACGTCCCAGTTCTCGGCCAGCACCCGGGCCGGGCAGGCGGCGATGTCGTAGAGGAAGAGGTCGGGCCGGTCCCGGTCGAAGGCCTCGCGCAGGACCGGGAGCATCGCCTGCGCGTCCCGCAGGAAGTACTCCTGCACCTCGACCGGGTCGCTCGGCCAGTCGCCCTCCGCGCCGGACTCGGCGGTGAGCGGGAGGGTGGTGCGGTACGGGACGAGCGCGGCGCCGGTGTCCTCGATGCGCTCGGCGAAGGCGGGGTCGTTGGCGTAGCTGACCCGGTGGCCCCGGGCGACCAGCTCGCGGATGACCTCCAGGCTGGGGTTGACGTGGCCGTGGGCCGGGATCGAGAGCATGGCGATGTGGGCGGGGCGGCGGGTCATGCGGACTCCCTGGGATTCAATGAGACGAGACGGACCGTCTCGCACGACTCTCAGCATGGAGTCCTTCGGACGGTTCGTCAAGACGAGACGTTGCGTACCGTTGGATTGGTAGACTCCTCGGCATGACGCCCAGGACCCCGGACCCGACCCGTCGCAGCGAGCGCTCCCGGCAGGCCATCCTCACCGCCGCCGCCGAGCTGGTCACCGAACTCGGCTACGCCAAGCTGACGATCGAGGCGATCGCCGCCCGCGCCGGGGTCGGCAAGCAGACCATCTACCGCTGGTGGCCCTCCAAGGGCGCGGTGGTCTTCGACGCCCTGCTGGCCACCAACGAGGACGAGGACGGCCGCCTGGCCCTCCCGGACACCGGGGACCTGGCGGCCGACCTGCGGGTGGTGGTGCGCGGCACCGCCGAGGAGATGTCCACCGAGTTCTACGACCGGGCCGGGCGGGCGCTCACCGCCGAGGTGCTGACCGACCACCAGCTGCTCGGCGAGTACCGCGAGCGGCTGCTCGGCCCGCTGCTGGAGGTCACCAAGGAGCGGCTGCGCAGCGCCCGCGCGGCCGGGCAGGTGGCCGAGGACACCGATCTGGACGTGGCCGTCGAGCTGCTCTACGGCCCGATGTACTACCGCTGGCTGCACCGGCTCGGGCCGCTCGACCAGGCGTACGCCGACGTCCTGGTCGAGCAGGTGGTCCGGGCGCTGCGTCCCTGACGGCGGGTCAGCGCACGCAGGTCAGCGCGTGCGGATCAGCGCACGCGGATCAGCGCCGGTCGCCGCGGCGGCGCAGCAGGGCCCAGACGACCACCGCGACCAGCAGGCCGACCAACAGCAGGATCAGCAGGATCGCGATGAAGGAGACGCCCTTCTTCTTTTTCTTGGTCTTGCTCTTGGCCGTCTTGCTCTTGGCCAGCTCCCGCACCGCCTCGGCCCGGACGGCCGGCCCGCCCAGGGTCACCACGGCCTCGCCGGGCGGGGTGCCCTGAACGGCCGTCAGGGTGATGGCGCTGCGCGGCGCGGCGGAGACCGCGCTGGCGGTGGTGGTGGAGAGCCCGCCGAGGGCGAGCACCAGCGTGAGCATGGTGGCGGCGATACGTCTGTGCATGTCCCCCGTGACCCCGTTCCCGCCCTGCCCCTACGGCGGACGTCGCCCTAACTGTGGCACGGGCACGGGTGCGGGCGACAGAGAGCGGACGGCCGCGTGACAGAGCCGGGACACGAGCCGGTACGCGGACCCTACGGCGGCGGCGAGGCCGGGCCGGAGAGCGCGACCGCGACCAGCGAGCGCAGCGCGGGGGCGATCTGGCCGAACGGCAGGGTCGCGTCGTCCGCGAACAGCTCCACCAGCCAGCCCCCGGCGGCGTTCTGACCACCCGCCACCACCATGGCCCGGTAGCCGCTGACCATCATCATCGCCTCCTCCGCCGGGTCGTTCCCGGCCGCGCCGGCCCGCAGCGCGAAGCCACCGCCGCGCACCGCCCGCCTGGTCAGCGGGTAGTGGCCGAGGTCGAAGACGGCGTCGGGGGCCTCGATCCGGGCCCGCTGGGTCTCGGCCCCGGAGCTGGTCGGGCCGCTGGTCATGCGGTAGACGGCGTGCCGGGCGGTGCGCATGAACTGCGAGCCGGGCGGCACGTACGAGATCCACCAGCCGACCGCGTCCAGCAGCCGGGAGGAGTTCTCGGCCACCACGGCGAGCCGGCTGATGGTGTCGGCGGGGTGGCTGGCCCGGCCCGCGCCGGTGCGGTCGAGGGCGCCGAGCACCACGTTGAGCAGCTGGCCCGGGTCGGCGCTGTGCGCGGCGCCGCGGAAGCGGCGGCGGTCCACGGCGCCGATCCGGCCGCCGGTGCGACGCCCGTCGGCCCGGTGGTGCGGGTCGGCCGCGTCGGCCAGCAGGACGGTCGGGTCGGGCGAGAAGCCGGGGCCGTGGCTGCGGCCGGCCACCACCGGGTGGGCCGCCCGGGACGCCTTGGCCCGGTACTGGGCCGCGTCGGCCAGCCGGAACAGCCGGTCGGGGGTGGTCACCGGCCCGATCGAGTCCCCGGTGGAGGCCACTCCGCAGGCGACTCCCTCGCCGTCGGCCAGTTGCAGCGCCCGGGCGGAGAGCTCCTCGGCCACCGCGACCACCTCGTCCGCCTTCTGACCCTCCGCCAGCAGGCAGAACTCGTCCCCGCCGAGCCGGGCCGCCAGCGCCCCCGGCAGCTTGGCGGCCGCGAGCGAGAGCTGGTGGGCGAAGCGTTCCAGCAGGCGGTCGCCGACCTCGTGGCCGAGGCGGTCGTTGACGCTCTTGAGTCCGTTGACGTCGCAGACCACCAGCGAGACCACCGCACCGCTCCGGTTGTGCTCCTCCAGCGCCGCCTCCAAGCGGGCGTCCACCGCACGGCGGTTGGCCAGGCCGGTGAGCGGGTCGGTGAAGGCGAGGCGGCGCAGGTCGGCGAGGCGCTCGGTCTGGGCCAGGCCCGCCGAGATCTGGGCCGCCAGCAGGGTGGCGTACTCGGCGTCCGGGTCGGAGAAGACCGCGAGGCCGGCGGTGCGGGCCAGGTACAGCTCCCCCCAGGCCTGGCCGTGCAGCACGATCGGGGCCACCAGGCAGCACTCGCGGCCGCGGCGGCGCAGGCCGGCGGCGCGCTGCTGGCAGAACGCACCGGCGCCCGGGTGCGCGTGGGGGGCGTGCGGCTCGTCGCTCGAAGCCGTCTGGATCCAGGCGCGGGGGAGGCGGCCGGTTGTCCAGTGCTCCTCCAGGTAGGTGACGATCTCCGGGAAGTCGGCCACGGGGTACGACTCGTCCTCGGGCAGCTCCTCCTCGCCGGGGGCGAGGTCGCCGTGGTTCACCAGCACCCGCAGGCGGCCGGACTCGCGGTCCCAGACCGAGACGGCGGCCATGGTCGCGCCGAGGGCGGTGGTGGCGCGGACGGCTGCCGCGCGGACCGCTTCCAGCGGGGTCAGGGCACCGGCCATGTCCTGGGCGAGTTCGACCACCGCGCGCAGCCGCAGGTCCGACGGTGCATGGACGCACTCGGTCATGGTCGCCTCGCTCACCGGCTCGCCTCGTCCTGGGTGGTGGGGGATCTGCCCGTTCTGCACCCAGGTTATGGCCACGCGTGGAGACTTTGTCCGATTTGTCGTGAGGGAATTGTGAGTGGCCACCCCGGGGGCGCGAGGAACTGCGCGAAGCGGAAGGCGGCCCGGCGTGAGATCGGGGCAGGCGAGCCGGTTGCACGTGCTGCCGTTCCCCTGCGCGCAGTTCCTCGCGCCCCTGCGGGGCGCTCCCGCTCACCCCAGCTGGGGAAGGCGGCCCAGGCGGGTGAGGAGCCAGGGCTCGACGAGGCCGAGGCCGCGGACGGGGCGGCGCCACATGGGCTGGAGGTGGAAGCGGTGGGGGCCGGTGACGGGCTCCTGCTCCAGGGGGGAGGGGGCGGCGGCGCCGGAGTTCTCCAGGGCGGTGGCGAACTCGCCGTCGAGCAGGACGGCGTCCTTGGGGGCGATGGAGGTGAGACGGCTGGCGAGGTTGACGGTGGTGCCGAAGACGTCGCCCATCCGGGAGGTGACGGTGCCGAAGGCCATGCCGACCCGCAGGGCGGGGATGTTCTCCGCGTCGGCCAGCGTCTCGATCAGCGAGAGGGCGATCTCGGCGGCGGTGGCCGGATCCTCGGAGACGAAGAGGATCTCGTCGCCCAGGGTCTTGACCACCCGGCCGCCGTGACCGGCGATCAGGTCGGAGCAGGTGTTCTCGAAGCTCTCGACCAGTTCGCCGAGCTCCTCCTCCTCCAGCCGCCGGGAGAGCCGGGTGAAGCCGACCAGGTCGGCGAAGCCGACCGCCAGGCGGCCGCTGGTGATCTCGGTGTCCTCGGCCGCCTGCACGACGCGGCCGGTGACGGCGGCGAGCTGACGGCGCCACACGTAGACCAGGAACTGCTCCAGTTCGGGCAGCAGCAGCTCGACCAGGGGGTAGGCGACCTCGGCCCGGGTGAGGCCCGGCTCGACGGCCTGGGTGAGGTTCTCCAGGAAGGTGTCCATCTGCCAGCCGGCCAGCCGGGCGGTGGTCTGCCCGGTGGAGCGGGCCACCTGGATCGCCATCGACTCGCTGAGCAGGCCGGACTCGACCAGTCCGGCGAGGCGCCGCAGGGCGATCACGTCCCCGTCGGTGAGGGCCCGGGACTGTCCGATGTCGGGGAATCCCATCGCCCGCCAGAAGCGGGTGGCCAGCTCCATCGGCACGTCGGCGGCGCGGGCGGCCTGGTACGGCGTGTACCGGCGCGGTGCGTCGAGGATCAGCCGCTCGAGGTCCAGCGCGACCGTCTGCCCGTCGTCGCCGACCTGCCCGCCGTCTGCGTCTACCACCGGTCCGTCCCCGTGCGGGTGCCGCACTTGCCTCATGTCCTGCCTGTCCAGGGGCGACCGACCACCACGCGGGTAGTGGTGCGCCTCACACCGCTGCCAGGGGGAATCGTCGCACGGAATTTCCCGATCCGGGGCATCCGCCCGAAGCCGACCACTGGACGGACGCCCCCGGGTCCACTGTGCGGACGGCCCCGGGGCGGTGACCTGGGGATCCGTCAGGACTGCTGCGGCCGGACGTGCACGACATCTCCAGCGGCCACCGGGTGGCGGGTGCCGTCGGGGGTGCGGACCACCAGCCAGCCGTCCCCGTCCACCGCCACGGCCTCGCCCAGGAGCTCGCGGTCGCCCGGGAGTTGGACCTTCACCTGGCGGCCGAGGGTGGTGCAGCGGGCGGCGTACGCGGGGAGCAGGCCGCTGGCGTGCGGGTCGCCTGCGGTGTGCACCCACTCGCCGTACAGCTCGGCGAACTCGCGCAGCACGGCGCGCACCAGGGTCTCCCGGTCGGTCACCGCGGCCCCGGCCAGGGCCAGCGAGGTGGCGGTCGGGACGGGCAGCTCGTCCTCGCGGAGCGAGACGTTGAGGCCGAGGCCCGCCACCACCGCGCCGTCGGCCAGCTCGGTCAGGATGCCGCCGAGCTTGCGCTCCTCGCCGTCGACCACGGTCTGCAGGTCGTTGGGCCACTTCAGCCCGGTCTCCAGGCCGGCGATCCGGCCCAGCGCGCCGGCCGCCGCCACGCCGACCAGGATCGGCAGCCAGCCGTACCGGTCCACCGGCACGTCCTTCGGCCGCAGCAGGACCGAGAGGAAGAGGCCGGAGCGGGCGGGGGCGGACCACTGGCGCTCCAGCCGGCCGCGGCCGGCGGTCTGCTCCTCGGCGATCAGCACGGCGCCCTCCGGCGCGCCCTCCTTGGCGCGGGCCGCCAGGTCGGTGTTGGTGGAGCCGGTCCCGGCCACCACGTCCAGCGCGGTCCAGAGCCCGCCGGGGACCAGCAGGTCCCGCCGCAGCCCGGCCTGGTCCAGCGGCGGCCGCTCCAGGTCGGTCCAGGGCGACGGCCCGTCGTGGCCGAAGCCGCGCAGTCCGCTGCGGCGGGGGCGGGGGTGCTCGCGGGGGGTCTCGTCGGCGCTCTCGGTCACCGGGCCAGCGTACCGATCAGACGGGTCGTCAACCCGGCTCCACGGCGGCGCCGGCGGCGGTCGGAAGGGTGACGGTGCCGGTCGGACGCGCGCACGGCCCGCCGGGGAATGGTCGCAAGCCGCCACATCGTCCCGCAGAAACACGCCGAATGACACTGTGTTGCTGGCCATAACCGGAAGGGCCCCGGGCTGGCTACGCTACCCAGCGGTAGTTCGCTGTGCCGCCCCTGCCCTCGTGCGCGTCGCACCGGGAGCGGCCGAGGATCAGGGAGAGCCGACCGGATGACCGAGGCGCCGTACGACCCGCACACCACCGCCGGAAAGCTGGCCGACCTGCGCCGCAGGGTCGACGAGGCCGTGCACTCCGGTTCGGCCGCGGCGGTCGAGAAGCAGCACGCCAAGGGCAAGCTGACGGCCCGTGAGCGGGTGCAGGAGCTGCTGGACGAGGACTCGTTCGTGGAGTTCGACGAGTTCGCCCGGCACCGCTCCACCAACTTCGGGCAGGAGAAGAACCGCCCCTACGGCGACGGCGTGGTGACCGGCTACGGCACCGTGGACGGCCGTCAGGTCGCGGTCTTCGCCCAGGACTTCACCGTCTTCGGCGGCTCGCTGGGCGAGGTCTTCGGCGAGAAGATCGTCAAGGTGATGGACTTCGCCCTGAAGACCGGCTGCCCGGTGATCGGCATCAACGACTCCGGCGGCGCCCGGATCCAGGAGGGCGTGGTCTCGCTCGGCCTGTACGGCGAGATCTTCCGCCGCAACGTGCACGCCTCCGGCGTGATCCCGCAGATCTCGCTGATCATGGGCCCCTGCGCGGGCGGCGCGGTCTACTCCCCCGCGATCACCGACTTCGTGGTGATGGCCGACCAGACCTCGCACATGTTCATCACCGGCCCCGACGTGATCAAGACCGTCACCGGCGAGGACGTCGGCATGGAGGAGCTGGGCGGCGCCCGCACCCACAACACCAAGTCGGGCAACGCCCACCACCTCGCGGCGGACGAGAAGGAGGCGGTGGAGTACGTCAAGAACCTGCTGTCGTACCTGCCGTCCAACAACCTCTCCGAGCCGCCGGTCTTCCCCGAGCAGGCCGACCTCTCGATCACCGAGGAGGACCTGGAGCTCGACGTCCTGGTCCCGGACTCGGCCAACCAGCCGTACGACATGCACAAGGTGATCGAGCACGTCCTGGACGACGGCGAGTTCCTGGAGACCCAGGCCCTCTACGCTGGCAACGTCATCACCGGCTTCGGCCGGGTCGAGGGTCACCCGGTCGGCGTGGTCGGCAACCAGCCGATGGACCTGGCCGGCTGCCTGGACATCAACGCCAGCGAGAAGGCCGCCCGGTTCATCCGGACCTGCGACTCCTTCAACATCCCGGTCCTCACCTTCGTCGACGTGCCCGGCTTCCTGCCCGGCACCGAGCAGGAGTGGGACGGCATCATCCGCCGCGGCGCCAAGCTGATCTACGCCTACGCCGAGGCCACCGTCCCGCTGATCACCGTCATCACCCGCAAGGCCTTCGGCGGCGCCTACGACGTCATGGGCTCCAAGCACCTCGGCGCCGACCTCAACCTGGCCTGGCCGACCGCGCAGATCGCCGTCATGGGCGCGCAGGGCGCGGCCAACATCGTCTACCGGCGCGAGCTCCAGGAGGCCGCGAAGGCCGGCGAGGACGTCGACGCACGGCGCGCCGAGCTGGTCGCCGAGTACGAGGACACCCTGCTCAACCCGTACCTGGCCGCCGAGCGCGGCTACGTGGACGCGGTCATCGCCCCCAGCGAGACCCGGCGCCACATCGTGCGGGGCCTGCGGGCGCTGCGCGGCAAGCGGGAAGTGCTGCCGCCCAAGAAGCACGGCAACATCCCGCTGTAGTCGCCGAGCCCGTACGGGAGGAGGATCTGTACATGAGTCCCATTCAGGTGCTGCACGGGCAGCCGACCCCCGAGGAGCTGGCCACCGTCCTGGCGGTGGTCTCAGCCCGGGCCGCCGCAGCCGCAGCCGCCGAGGAGGCGGCCCGGCGGGCTGGCGTCGGCCCGGCCTCCGCGTGGAACGACCGGGCCCGGCGGATGCGGCACGCGCCCGCACCGGGGCCGAACGCCTGGCGAACCTCCGGGTGGGCCGGGTGAGTTGAGTATCCGTACTCAGGCATTCCGGGCGGGGCGGGGCGCAGGCTGGTGAGGTGCTCTGGTCAGACCCGAAGAACGAGGCATCGGCCGAGGCGCGGCGGGCACAACGGATGCTCCGCCGCGCCGGTCCGGTGCTGGCGGTGCTGCTCTTCGTGATGGCGCTGCTCCTCGTCCTGTGACCGTGGGTGCGCCCCGCAGGGGCGCGGGGAACTGCGCGCGGGGGAACGGCAGCACGGGCAACTGGCTCGCCTGCCCCGACCTCACGCTGGTCCGCCTTCCGCACTCGCGCAGTTCCTCGCGCCCCCGGCCGCACCCTTGGGTCCCCTAGGCTGGGCCGTATGAGTCAGCGTGTGGTGGTGTTGGCGTCGCAGTCGCCGGCGCGGTTGGGGTTGTTGCGGCAGGCGGGGTTGGCGCCGGAGGTCGTGGTCAGCGGGGTGGACGAGGACGCGCTGAGTGCGGCCTCGCCCGGGGAGCTGGCGTTGGTGCTGGCGGAGGCCAAGGCGCGGAAGGTGGCCGGGGAGCTCACGGGCGGTCAGCTGGTGATCGGGTGCGACTCGGTGCTTGAGCTGGACGGGAAGGCGCTCGGGAAGCCGGACGACGACGCCGACGCGCTGCTCCGCTGGCAGGCGATGCGCGGCCGCGAGGGCGTGCTGCGGACGGGCCACTGCGTGATCGACACCGCGACCGGCAAGGAGGCGTCCGCGACCGCCTCGACCACCGTGCGCTTCGGGAACCCGGACGACGCCGAGCTGGCCGCGTACATCGCGACGGGTGAACCCCTGTACGTCGCGGGGGCGTTCACCCTGGACGGCCGCTCGGCGCCGTTCATCGACGGGATCGACGGGGACCCGGGCAACGTGATCGGCCTCTCGCTGCCGCTGCTGCGCACGCTGCTGGCCGACCTCGGCATCCGGATCACCGACCTCTGGGCCGCCTGAGCAGCCGTCAACCCGCGGGGGCGTTCTTCGCCAGGAAGGCGAGCAGGTCGGCCTTGGCGGTGCCCTGCTCCAGCAGCCGGGTTCCGTGGCTGGCGCCCTGGTAGACCTTCAGCTCCTTGACCGGGGCGGCGGTGGCCGCGGCGGCCAGTTCGGCGGCGTTCTCGGCGAACGGCTGGTCGTTCTCCTGGACGGCGATGAAGAGCGGCACCGTGAGCTTGCCGATCGCCGCCTTGCCGTCCCAACTGCCGTGGTACGTCGGCGAGCTGAGGGTCACCACGGCGGCCACCGGGAGCGCGCCGGGGGTGGCCGCGGCGGTCAGCGAGGCGGTGCCGCCCTTGGAGGCGCCGATCAGCACCGTCCGCTGCACGCCCTTGCCCTTGAGGTACGCGGCGGCGGCCTCGACGTCCTGGGCGACGTCCCCGGCGGAGGTGAAGGCGAGGCTGGCGTAGCCGGCCTTGGCGAAGTCCTCGACGAAGGGGATCCAGTCGCAGAGCGAGGACCCGTTCTCGTGCGAGAGGACCACCGCCACCTTGGCGTGCCCGGCGTCGGAGTCCTGGAAGTAGGCGTCCCGCTTGGCGACGCTGTCCAGGGCGAAGGAGCCCTTGTCCGCGCGGTCCTGGGCCAGGCAGCCGTAGGTGGAGGCGCTGGGCTTCGGCGCGGTGGTGGTACCGCCGGTGGAGCCGCAGCCGGCCAGCAGCAGGGCGGTGCAGACGGACACGGGCAGGGCGGTGCGCAGCTTCATCTCTTCGACTTCCCCCGTCGAGGTGACCACGGGCGCCGTGCGGCGTCCGTCGGCGGACACGCTAGGGAGCGGGCCGAAAAGCCGTCAATGGTCCAGACCATTACAGTTCGACACCCGAAAGCGGACCGCCAGGCTCCCATTCGCCCTGCGGATCCGGACAGATCGCGGCCCGCACATCTGTCACTGAGGGCCAAGCCTCCGCCCGCACCCGGCCGCTAGGCTGGCGCGGTCATCGGGCCGGGACGGCGAGCGGAGAGGGAGCGTACGGTGCTCGACAGCCTGCTCAACGTGGTGCTCGGCCTGCTGGCCAGTGCCATCAGCGCCGGTCTCGGCTGGATCGCGCACACCCTGCGGCGGCGCCGGAGGACCGGCCGGGTCCGCGCGTTCTTCGGCATGCCGGCCGGCTCGGAGTGCCTCCTGGTGGTCAACCGGCACACCGGGGCGTCGAGTTCGAAGAGCGTCTCGCGCAGCGACGTGTACGCGCTGATGGAGCTGGCCGCACTGATCAAGGAGTGCGGGGCACAGGCGGACGTCACCGCGCACGACCAGGTCCGCCAAGGGCTCGGCGACAAGGCCGAGTTCTGCCTCGGCGGCCCGGAGAGCAACGAGCGCACCGCCGCCCACCTGCGCAACTGGCTGCCCGGAGTGAACTTCACCTCCGTCCCGGGCGGACCGTACGGCTCCGCCATCGCGGCCGGCGACCGGGAGTTCCGCTTCGAAGCGGCCGGCGACCGGTCGAGCAGCTACGTCCTGCTGGCCCGGATACGGGCCGCCGAGGAGAGCCGTCCGGTCTTCCTGATAGCCGGTCAGACCGCGACCTCCAACCATGCGGCGGTCCGCTACCTGATCGCCCGCCGGGCCCAGCTGGCCCGCAGCCACGGCCGGGACGCCACCTTCGCCCTGGTGCTCCGGGTGGTCAACCCCAAGGCCTACGGACCTGACGTGGTGGAACTCGCCGCCGACGTCACCGACCTGGCACTCGTGGCGGCCGGATGAGTCACCCGCCGCCCGTGTGGCGAAGGCCACGACGCGCAGCGCGCCCGCCGTCCGCCTTCGAGGCCGCCTCCAGCCGGTCCGCGTAACGTCGCGACCAGCGGAGTGTCCCGCTCCGTGGCCGGGCGGTCACGAATCCGCGTCACGCTCCGTGTGGGCAAGCTCACCACCTGGGGCTACTCGCCGGTAAGACCCCGCAAACCCTAAGCTCAACGAGGTTCAAGAAGGGAGCCAAACGTGCGCAAGGTGCTCATCGCCAACCGCGGCGAAATCGCCGTCCGAGTCGCCCGGGCCTGCTCGGACGCCGGTATCGCCAGCGTCGCCGTCTACGCCGAGCCGGACCGGGACGCCCTGCACGTCCGCGCGGCCGACGAGGCGTACGCCCTCGGCGGCGACACCCCGGCCACCAGCTACCTGGACATCGCCAAGGTGCTCAAGGCGGCGGCCGACTCGGGCGCGGACGCGGTCCACCCCGGCTACGGCTTCCTGTCGGAGAACGCCGAGTTCGCGCAGGCCGTGATCGACGCCGGGCTGATCTGGATCGGCCCGCCGCCGCAGGCCATCCGCGACCTGGGCGACAAGGTGACGGCCCGTCACGTCGCGCAGCGCGCCGGCGCCCCGCTGGTGGCCGGCACCGCGGACCCGGTCTCGGGCTCCGACGAGGTGGTCGCCTTCGCGAGCGAGCACGGTCTGCCGGTCGCCATCAAGGCGGCCTTCGGCGGTGGCGGTCGCGGTCTGAAGGTGGCCCGCACGCTGGAGGAGATCCCCGAGCTGTACGAGTCGGCGGTCCGCGAGGCGGTCGCCGCCTTCGGCCGCGGCGAGTGCTTCGTCGAGCAGTACCTGGACAACCCGCGGCACGTCGAGACCCAGTGCCTGGCCGACCAGCACGGCAACGTGGTGATCGTCTCGACCCGTGACTGCTCGCTCCAGCGCCGCCACCAGAAGCTGGTAGAGGAGGCGCCCGCGCCGTTCCTCACGGACGAGCAGAACGCGGAGCTGTACCGGGCCTCCAAGGCGATCCTGCGCGAGGCGGGCTACGTCGGCGCCGGCACCTGCGAGTTCCTGGTCTCCCAGGACGGGCTGATCTCCTTCCTGGAGGTCAACACCCGTCTGCAGGTGGAGCACCCGGTCTCCGAGGAGGTCACCGGGATCGACCTGGTCCGCGAGATGTTCCGGATCGCGGACGGCGAGGAGCTCGGCTACGACGACCCCGAGGTCCGCGGCCACTCCATCGAGTTCCGGATCAACGGCGAGGACCCGGGCCGCAACTTCCTGCCGGCCCCCGGCACGGTGACGCTGTTCGCCCCGCCGTCCGGCCCCGGTGTCCGCCTGGACGCGGGCGTGGAGTCCGGCTCGGTCATCGGCCCGGCCTGGGACTCCCTGCTGGCCAAGCTGATCGTCACCGGCGCCACCCGCAAGCAGGCGCTGCAGCGCGCCGCGCGGGCGCTGGCGGAGTTCAAGGTGGAGGGCATGGCCACCGCCATCCCGTTCCACCAGGTGGTCGTCACCGACCCGGCGTTCGCGCCGGAGGTGCACGGCGGCGAGGGCCCGTTCACGGTCTACACCCGCTGGATCGAGACCGAGTTCGACAACACCATCCCGGCCTTCACCGGCGGTGGCGTGGAGGGCGAGGAGGCCGACCAGCGGGAGACCGTGGTGGTCGAGGTCGGCGGCAAGCGGATCGAGGTCTCGCTGCCCTCCTCGCTCGGCGTGGCGGCGGCCCCGGCGGCGGGCGCCTCGGCGACCGGCAAGGCCAAGCGGCGCGTCGGCAGCAAGAAGGCCGGTTCGGCGGTCAGCGGTGACACGCTGGCCTCGCCGATGCAGGGCACCATCGTCAAGGTCGCCGTCGAGGAGGGCCAGGTCGTCGCCGAGGGCGAGCTGATCGTGGTCCTGGAGGCGATGAAGATGGAGCAGCCGCTCAACGCCCACAAGGCGGGCACCGTCACCGGCCTCAAGGCCGAGGTGGGCGCCAGCGTGAGCAGCGGTGCCGCGCTCTGCGAGATCAAGGACTGACCGGGAACGACTCCGGAGAGGGGCCCCGTCGCACTGCTGCGGCGGGGCCCCGGCCGTGTCTGCCGGAGGGGTGGGGCGGGGACGGCACGCGCCTCGGCGGCAGCCGCCCGGCCCGGGCCGGGAGCATGCCCCGCTGGGGCGTCAGCGGGCCCGGGTGACCGTCAGCTCGGGCATCCGGCCCGGGAGTTGGTGGTTCGGGCGGCGCTGGCCGGGGAGCGGGGCCGGGCGGCGGGGGGCGGCGCCCGAGGGGGCCGGGTGCGGGTGCACCTGGGCCTCCACCGGCGGGCCGACCGGGGCCACCGAGATCTGCACCCCGCAGTCGGCCAGCGCGTCCAGCTCGCGGGCGGTCTGGTCGGTGGCGGCGGCCTGCTCGTCCGTCACCAGCCGGGTGATCGCCTCGGTCGGCACGGTCTGGAACATGGTGTCCGCGCCGAGCTTGGTGTGGTCGGCGAGGACGATGACCTCGGTGGCCGACTGCACCAGTGCCCGGTCCACGCTCGCGGAGAGCATGTTGGTGGTGGAGAGCCCGCGCTCGGCGGTCAGACCGCTGCCGGAGATGAAGGCCTTGGAGACCCGCAGCCCCTGGAGCGACTGCTCCGCCCCACTGCCCACCAGGGCGTAGTTGGAGCCGCGCAGGGTGCCGCCGGTCATCACCACCTCGACCCGGTTGGCGTGCGCGAGGGCCTGGGCGACCAGCAGCGAGTTGGTGACCACCGTCAGCCCGGGCACCCGGGCCAGCCGGCGGGCCAGCTCCTGGGTGGTGGTCCCGGCTCCGACCACCACCGCGTCGCCCTCCTCGACCAGGCCGGCGGCCAGGTCGGCGATGGCGCTCTTCTCGGCGGCGGACAGATGGGTCTTCTGCGGGTAGCCCGGCTCACGGCTGAAGCCACCGGGGAGCACCGCACCGCCGTGCCGGCGGTCGAGGAGCCCCTCGGCCTCCAGCGCGCGGACGTCCCGGCGGACGGTGACCTCGGAGGTCTGGACGACGCGTGCCAACTCGCGGAGCGACACGGCTCCGTTGGCTCGCACCATTTCGAGAATCAACTGGCGACGTTCTGCAGCAAACACAGAACCGACGGTAACTGAATGACCGTCTGCTTTCAGGCGTTTGCAGCTGGTATCGGGAAATGCTCACGTCGGAGCGGCGTGCGACCGTACAATGCGCGCCAGTGCTGACGGTTCGTCACGCTCCGCCGTCGGAGTGGGACGACAGAGGCGGCCGCCACCGGCGACCGCCTCAACTCCTTTGCCCAGCTCAGGAGTCCGAGCCCTCCCGCTTGCGGATGTGCAGCTGGCGGGCGGCCTCGGCGGTGGAGCCGGAGAGTGACGGGTAGACCGTGAACGCACGGGCCACCTGTTCGACCGTCAAGTTGTTGTCCACGGCGAGCGAAATCGAATGGATGAGTTCGCTGGCGCGCGGCGCGACCACCACGCCGCCGACCACGATGCCGGTGCCGGGGCGGGCGAAGAGCTTCACGAAGCCGTCCCGGATGCCCTGCATCTTGGCCCGGGGGTTGCCGCGCAGCGGAAGCTTGACCTCGACGGCGTCCATCTTGCCGCAGGAGACGTCGGCCGCGGTGTACCCGACGGTGGCGATCTCCGGGTCGGTGAAGACGTTGGAGGCGACCGTCTTGAGGTCCAGCGGCTGCACCGCGTCGCCCAGCGCGTGGTACATGGCGATCCGGCCCTGCATGGCGGCCACCGAGGCGAGCATGAAGACGCCGGTGCAGTCGCCGGCCGCGTAGACGCCGGGGGCGGTGGTGCGGGAGACCCGGTCGACCTTGATCTGGCCCCAGTCGTTCAGCTGGACGCCGGCCTCCTCCAGGCCGAGGTCGGCGGTGTTGGGGATCGAGCCGACCGCCATCAGGCAGTGCGTGCCGGAGATGACGGTGCCGTCCGCGAGGGTGACCTCCACCCGGTCGCCGATGCGCTTGGCACCCTCGGCGCGGGAGCGGGACATCACGTTCATGCCGCGGCGGCGGAAGACCTCCTCCAGCACCTCGGCGGCGTCCGGGTCCTCGCCCGGCAGCACCCGGTCGCGCGAGGAGACCAGGGTGACCTTGGAGCCGATCGCCTGGTAGGCGCCGGCGAACTCGGCGCCGGTCACACCGGAGCCGACCACGATCAGCTCGCGGGGCAGCTCCTCCAGGTCGTAGACCTGGGTCCAGGTCAGGATGCGCTCGCCGTCCGGCTGGGCGTCGGGGAGCTCGCGCGGGTGCACGCCGGTGGCGACCAGCACGGCGTCGGCGCGCAGCGACTCGGTGGTGCCGTCGGGCGCCTCCACGATCACCTCGCGGGAGCCGTCCACCGCCTGGCCGCCGGCGCCGAGCCGGCCCTTGCCGCGGAGCACGGTGACGCCCGCCCGGGTGACGGACTGGGTGATGTCGTGGGACTGCGCGATGGCCAGGCGCTTCACCCGTCGGTTGACCTTGCCGAGGTCGACGCCGACCACCCGGGCCGGGGTGTCCACGTGCGGGGTGTCGTCGGCGACGATGATGCCCAGCTCCTCGTACGAGCTGTCGAAGGTGGTCATCACCTCCGCCGTGGCGATCAGGGTCTTGGACGGCACGCAGTCCGTCAGCACCGCCGACCCGCCCAGACCGTCGCGGTCGACGACGGTCACCTCCGCGCCGAGTTGGGCGGCCACCAGGGCCGCCTCGTATCCGCCGGGTCCGCCACCGATGATCACGATCCGAGTCACGCGCACCATTGTCCCGTACGCCGGTAACGAGGACACGCCGGGGGCTCCGCACTGTGTCATGCGACCACGGGCGGACGCCCCGCCGGTGCGTCCGGGCCCCGTTCGGCGGTGTCCGACGGTCCGCCCGGCACTGTCCGACGGTCCGTCAGGAAGATCCCCGGGTGCGCCCTGGCGGCCGGTGCTCTCCCGTAGGCTGACGACCATGCCCCTCTACGCCGCGTACGCCACCAACCTCGACGCCCGGCAGATGACCCGCCGGGCCCCGCACTCCCCGCTGCGCGGGACGGGCTGGCTGACCGGCTGGCGGCTGACCTTCGGCGGGGAGCAGCTGGGCTGGGAGGGCTCGCTGGCCACGGTGGTGGAGGACGAGAAGGAGCAGGTCTTCGTCTCGCTCTACGACGTGGCGCCGATGGACGAGGACGGCCTGGACCGCTGGGAGGGCGTCCAGCTGGGCATCTACCGGAAGGTCCGGCTGCGCGCGCACACCCTGGACGGGGAGATCCCGGTCTGGACGTACGTGCTGAACGACTGGGAGGGCGGGCTGCCCGCCGCCCGCTACCTCGGGCTGATCGCCGACGCGGCGGAGAGCGCGGGCGCTCCGGACGACTACGTGCTGGACCTGCGCCGCCGGCCCTGCTGACGGGGCACCAGGGGGTTCGGAGGACTCTCCGAACAGCGCGTTCTCCGGTGCGCCGCCGTTTGGACCTACCGCCCATCCGGGTAACGATCCGGCAGTTCAGGGCTGATATGTCTACGCGCGTAGGCGATTGCCGTCTATCCTCGGTCACGTGAACGCATCTCCTCAGTCCAAGCTCTCCGCCGACCCGTACGCCGCCGCCCAGGAGGCCGCCGCCAAGCTGCGCGAGCTGACCGGCGCCGAGCGCCACGACGTCGCCCTCGTCATGGGCTCCGGCTGGGTGCCGGCCGCCGACGCCCTCGGCGAGACCGTGGCTGAGTTCCCGGTCACCGAGCTGCCCGGCTTCCCGGCTCCGGCCGTGGCCGGCCACTCCGGCAAGATCCGGTCCGTCAAGATCGGCGACAAGCGCGCGCTCATCTTCCTGGGCCGCAACCACTACTACGAGGGCCACGGCGTGGCCACCGTGGTGCACGGCGTGCGCACCGCCGCCGCGGCGGGCTGCGAGACCATCGTGCTCACCAACGGCTGCGGCGGCCTGCGCGAGGGCTGGACCCCCGGCCAGCCGGTGCTGATCAGCGACCACATCAACCTGACCGCGGACTCCCCGATCGTCGGCGCCAACTTCGTCGACCTCACCGACCTGTACTCCAAGCGCCTGCGCGAGCTCTGCCGCGAGGTGGACTCCTCGCTGGACGAGGCCGTGTACGTGCAGTTCCGCGGCCCGCACTACGAGACCCCGGCCGAGATCGGCATGGTCCGGGCGATCGGCGGCGAGCTGGTCGGCATGTCCACCACGCTGGAGGCCATCGCCGCCCGCGAGGCCGGCGCCGAGGTGCTGGGCATCTCCCTGGTCACCAACCTGGCCGCCGGCATCACCGGCGAGCCGCTCAACCACGAAGAGGTGCTGGAGGCCGGCAAGGCCAGCGCCGAGCGGATGGGCGCGCTGCTCGCGAAGGTCCTTGAGCGGATCTGACGCGGATCTGACGCAGAATCAGTAGGAAGGGGCCGTCGCTCCGGCGGTGACGCCGGGGCGACGGCTTCGTCAATCCAGAGCCCGGCCGGGTGCCGCCGTCGTGACCACCCGGCGGTACGGCTCGTACGACCCTCAGAGGGAGCTGGCAGCAATGTCCCAGACCACCGATCTGCTCGCGCGCGCCCGGGCCTGGCTCGCCGAGGACCCGGACCAGGAGACCCGCGAGGAGCTGACCGCGCTGCTGGCCGCCGCCGAGGGCGAGCCGGAGGGCGCCGAGCGGATCGCCTGGTCCCGGCTGGCCGAGCGGTTCAGCGACCGGCTGCAGTTCGGCACCGCCGGGCTCCGCGGCGAGCTGGGCGCGGGCCCGATGCGGATGAACCGCGCCGTGGTGATCCGCGCCGCCGCCGGGCTGGCCGCGTACGTGAAGAAGGAAGGGCTCGGCGACCTGGTGGTGATCGGCTACGACGCCCGCCACAAGTCCTACGACTTCGCCCGCGACACCGCCGCCGTGGTGGTCGGCGCCGGGCTGCGCGCCGCCCTGCTGCCCCGCGCGCTGCCCACCCCCGTGCTCGCCTTCGCCGTCCGCCACCTGGGCGCCGCGGCCGGCGTCACCGTGACGGCCAGTCACAACCCGCCCCAGGACAACGGCTACAAGGTCTACCTCGGCGACGGCTCGCAGATCGTGCCGCCCGCCGACGCGGGCATCGCCGCCGAGATCGACGCGATCGGCTCGCTGGCCGAGGTGCCGCTGGCCGAGGGCGGCTGGGAGGTGCTCGGCGAGGAGGTCCTGGAGGCCTACCTCGACCGGGCCGTCACCGTGGTCGACCCGGCCGGGCCGCGCGACCTCGACGTGGTCTACACCCCGATGCACGGCGTCGGCCGCGACGTGCTGGTGGCCGCCTTCAAGCGGGCCGGCTTCCCCGCGCCGACCGTGGTGGCCGAACAGGCCGAGCCGGACCCGGACTTCCCGACCGTCTCCTTCCCCAACCCGGAGGAGCCGGGGGCGATGGACCTCGCCTTCCGCACCGCCGCCTCGGTCGGCCCCGACATCGTGATCGCCAACGACCCGGACGCCGACCGCTGCGCCGTGGCCGTCAGCGACGGCGGCACCGGCGGTGCCGGCGGTGCCAACGGCGGCTGGCGGATGCTGCGCGGCGACGAGGTCGGCGCACTGCTCGGCTCCGCGCTGGTCGCCAAGCGGGCCCGCGGCACCTTCGCCACCACCATCGTCTCCTCCACCCTGCTCGGCCGGATCGCCGCGGCCGCGGGCCTCGGCTACGCCGAGACGCTCACCGGCTTCAAGTGGATCTCCCGCGCCGAGGGCCTGCGCTACGGCTACGAGGAGGCGCTCGGCTACTCCGTCGACCCGGAGGGCGTCCGCGACAAGGACGGCATCACCGCCGCCCTGCTGGTGGCCGAACTCGCCGCCGTGCTCAAGCGCTCCGGCCGCACCCTGACCGACCTGCTCGACGACCTTGCGCTGGAGCACGGCCTGCACGCCACCGACCAGCTCTCGGTGCGGGTGTCCGACCTGACGGTGATCTCCTCCGCGATGCAGCGGCTGCGCGAGCAGCCGCCGACGGTGCTGGCCGGCCTCAAGGTCACCCGGGCCGACGACCTGGCCGCCGGCACGCCGGAGCTGCCGCCGACCGACGGCCTGCGCTACTACCTGGCCGGCGAGGGCGTCACCGCCGCCCGCATCGTGGTCCGCCCCTCCGGCACCGAGCCCAAGCTCAAGTGCTACCTGGAGGTCGTCCTCCCGGTCGCCACCGCCGCCGACCTCGGCGACACCCGGACCCGGGCCACCGCCCTGCTCGACGCGATCAAGCGCGACCTCGCCGCGGCGGCCGGCATCTGACGGACCGTCCGTGCACGACGGAGCCCCGTCCCGGTCCTCCGGGGCGGGGCTCGCGACGTCGCTCAGGCGAAGCCGAGCTCGGTGAAGGCGCAGCCGCCGCGCTCGGCAGCGGTGAGGGCCGGGCCCGGGGAGAGCCGGGGCGCCTGGCGGACGTACTGCCGGAAGCCCGCCGCCCGGAACCTCAGATCGAAGGAGTGGCCCTGGAGGTGCCACTGCGGCCACTGCGCGCGGCCGTCCGGCGCCGGGAGCCGGTGCACCTCGTCCAGCTCCAGCTCCAGCCAGAGGTCCTTGAAGTCGAGACCGCCCTGGACGTCCCAGACCTCCTCGAAGACCAGCGTGGCCGGGGCCACCCAGAACGAGAAGGTCTTGGCCGGCCGCACCGGGTGGACCCAGCGGACGATGTGGTCGAGGTCCAGCAGCAGGCGCGGGGACACCTCGGCCTGCTGAACCGTCAGCCCGTGGACGGTCGCGTCGTGCCAGCCCATCGACTCGAAGTCCGCGTCGCTCCAGACGCTCTTCTCCAGACCCGACTCCGGATGGACCGCGGTGGTCACGACCGCACGGCCAGCAGGTAGCTGCGGTCGGTCTCGGCCTCGTGGGGGTACGGGGCGCGGTCGAGGCGGGCGCGGAGGGTGAAGCCGGCGGCGGTGAGGTCGGCGGTCACCGTGTCGGGGTCGAGGAAGTGGAAGGTCACGTCCACCTGGTGGCCCCACCAGTCGGTGAGGTGGCGGGCCTCGCTGCCGCGGTGGAAGGCGAGCAGCAGCGGGGCGCCCGGGCGGAGGGTGCGGGCGACCTCGGTGAGGACGGCGCGGTGCTCGGCCGGGGGCAGGTGGATCAGCGAGTACAGGGCGACGGCGCCGCCGAACTCGCCGTCGGCGGCCGGCAGGCCGCGCAGGTCGCCCTCGCGGAACTCGGCGGACGGGTGGTCCCGGCGGGCCAGCTCGACCATCGCCGGGGAGAGGTCGATGCCGACCGCCCGGGCACCGTGGGCGGCCAGCCAGCCGGTGACGTGGCCGGGCCCGCAGCCCAGGTCGGCGACCGGGGCCCGCAGGTCCGTCAGCTGCTCCAGCAGGGCGGTCAGCAGGGCCCGGTCCAGCGGCTTGCCGGCCAGCTCGTCGCCGATGCGGTCGGCGTACTCCTGCGCGACCGTGTCGTAGCTGCGGCGGATCGGGTCCTGGTCCGGTCCCTGGCCCGCTTCCGCCGCTCCCCCCGTGGCGGTCATCAGGTGACCGCGATCAGCGTGACGAGGGTGACCAGTCCGACCACCGCCGGGGCGATGATCCACCAGCACCAACGGACCGTCACCTCGCCCGCCGCCTCCGGTCGGGCGGCGTTGCGCTCGGCGATCTCCTGGAGGGTGATCACCACCTGGTCGGACCAGGCCTTGGTCGGGTCGACCTCGCCGGCGTTGCCGCTGCGCAGCGGGTTGGTGAGCGAGGCGGTCCGGGAGGCGCGCGGGTCGCCGCCGGCGGCGGCCCGGGCGGCGGCCCGGCCGGCCTTCTTGCGGGCCCGCAGCGAGACCGGGACGGCCCAGACCTGGTACTTCTTGCCGCCCGCGAACAGCTCGACCGAGTACCCGGCGCGCAGGCCCTCCACGGACGCCCAGGGGGCGTGCACCGTGCGGAAGGGGTTGCGCACCAGCAGCCGCCGGTCGTTGGCCAGCACGGCGGGGCGAAGCGTGTACGCGACCACCGGCAGGCAGAAGACCGGGGCGCAGGCCAGCGCGATCCAGGGGGTGCGGCCGCCGCCGTTGAGCGCGGCGTCGATGATCAGCCACCCGGCCACGGCCAGCAGCATGATCCCGGAGATCACGCCGGGGACGGAGCGGTAGACGCGGTCCGCGTACTGGGGCTCGGAGGCGGCTCTGCCCGGGTCGGGCTTGCCGTCGGATTCGGTCATGGGGCCGATTCTGCCCCATCCGCCCCGGCCGGTGTCCGCGCCACCGGGCCGTCCTCGGCCGGGCGGCGCGAGGGCTTGCACCTCACGCGACGTCAGGGGGGATCGTTGGGCCCATGACCATCGACCAGACGTGGAAGGTCGGCGCACTCGCGGAGGCGAGCGGGCTGACCGTCCGTACCCTGCACCACTGGGACCGGCTCGGGCTGCTCAGCCCGTCCCGGCGGACCTCCTCCGGGCACCGCGAGTACACCGAACAGGACGTGGCCCGGCTCTACCAGGTGCTCGCGCTCCGTCGGCTCGGGCTGGGCCTGGAGACAATCGCCACCTGCCTAGACGCGGGGGTCGACCCGGTGCGGCTGGTCGGTGAGCACCTGGCGGGGGTGACCGCCGCGCTCGCCTCGCTGGAGCTCCTTCAGCGTCAACTGACCTACATCCACGCCGAGTTGTCGGCCGAGCGGGCGCCGGACACGGCGGCCCTGATCGAGGTGCTCCGGGGCATGGGCGGCGCCGGCCCGGAGGGCGGGGCGGCGCTCCGCCGCCACCTGGACGAGGACCAGGTGGCGACCCTGCGGGACCGGGCCTCGGCCCTGGGCCCCGCAGCCCACTACCTGCTCGGCGTCGAGTGGCCCGAGCTCTACCGCCGGGCGGAGGCCCTGCGGGCCGCCGGGGTCGAGCCCGCGGACCCCCGGGTGCGGAAGCTGGTGACGCGGATGGACGAGCTGGGCGCGCTCTTCACCGGCGGGGACGGCGCCCTGTCCGGCGCGGTGAAGTCCGCCTGGCAGGCGGAGCCGGCCGCGCTGTCCGGCGACCCGACCGCCCCGGCCGACGCCTGGCACGACCTCACCACGTACCTCGACCACGCCCGTTCCGTCGCATGACCACCTCCGGAGGAGCCCCCGTGAACCGTCGCCCCCGCATCGCCCTCGCGCTGTACGCCGTGCTGCCCGTCCTGATCACCGCCGTGGTCGGCCTCACCGCCCTGACCGCGGCCGGGGCGGTGCGGTGGACGGTGCTCCCGTCCGTCCTGCTCGCCGTCGCCGTGCTGGGGGGCGTCGCCTTCCTCCGCACCGGTGCGCGGCCCTGCTCAGGGACGCGGTTCCGCCGCTGACCGCGCCGCCCGGGGTGCCAGGGCGGCCACCAGGTCACCGGCCGTCAGACGTTCCACCGCTTCGGGTGCCGCGTCGACCGGGCCCGGGTAGAGGCGGTAGAGCGCCCCGGAGAGCCCTTCCGGAGCGGGGACGTCGCCGTCAACCAGGGCGGCGAACACCCGCTTCCCGGCGAGCTGCCCGGGGAGAGCGGCGGCCGCCGCCGCCGGGCCGTCGGAATCGCGCCGGGCCCGCAGTCGGGCGGCGAAGGCCTCCCGGTCCTCGTCCGCACCGCGCCGCCACGGCCGGACGCCGCCGTCGCGGCCGCGCACCAGCACCTCGGCCGCGGTGGCCGCCGCGCGGGCGCAGGCCACGTCCCAGAGGGTGGCCCGCTGGTCCGGGGAGAAGTGGGCGAGCACGTCGCGGCTGAGCGCGCCGACCTCCTCGTGGTGGCGGTACACGCTGTGGAAGCCGCCCTCGGCACCGGTGTTGAGGTCGGTCCAGGTGTAGCGGCGGTCGGCCAGGTCCACGATCATCGGGACGCTGACCTTGGCGTCGCCGACCAGGTCCATCCGCTGGCGGACCTCCCGGGGGTGGTAGTGCCGCCCGCCCGAAGGCGTGCCACCGAGGTCCATGAAGCCGGTGAAGGCGTCCGTCAACTGCTCGAAGGACACGTCGTTGTAGCTGAAGACGATCATCACCGCGTACCGCGATCCGCCCGCCCGCAGCCGCTCCAGGTCGAGGTCGACGAACTCGCTGACGCCGTCCGGCGGCGGTGCCGACACGAAGTCGCCCGAGTGCACGGCGGCCCGGTCGCCGTGCACCAGGTTGGTGTAGTCGCACAGCCCGGTGAAGCGCCACCGCTCGTCGTACAGCGCGACCGAGAGGTCGAGGTCGACCCGCAGGTGCTCGGGCTGCATCCAGTGCAGGAACAGCCGCAGCCGGTCCCCCGGGGGCAGCGGCTGACGGCTCCCGCGCGGGACGGAGACCAGGGTGCGGGCGGCGGCCCGCTCGGCGAACGGTGCGATCAGGTCCACCAAGGCCTCGTCCAGCAGCGCGAGTTGGTACCGCTCGCCGCCGTCGGCGCCGCGGCGTACCAGTTCCGCCTCGATCAACGCGCAGACCGGCGCCGAGAGTTCGGCGGGGACGGCGGTGCCGTGGTCCTCCCGGGCGTGGGCCAGCGAGACCGTGCCGCGCGGGAAGTAGAGGCGGCGCTCGCCCGTCGTCCGGCTGCCGCGCAGCCGCCCGTACGCGCCGAGCAGCGGGCCGGGAGCGACCCGGGGCAGCGCGGCCGCCACCGTCCCCAGCAGCGGACCGGGCAGCGGCGCACCGGGAGCGGTGGTGGCGTGCACCCGCAGGACGTGGTGCAGCCTGCGGACCAACTCGCCCGGGTGTGAGGCCAGTTCGACCGTGGCCGCCATGACGTCACCGGCCGCGAGCAGGGTCTCGACCCGCCCGGCGAAGCCGGTGAAGGCCAGTCTGGTGCGCCCGCCCGTCCGCACCACCCGCAGCGGTTCCCCGACCTCCTCCGGCGCGAGCCCGTGCTCCGTCAGATCGGTCTCCCGGAGCAGCAGGAAGGCGGCGGTGACGTTCGGGAAGCGTTGCCGGTGCTCGTACGGGTGGAGCAGCTCGCCCGCCCGCAGCCAGGCCGAGCGGTGGCGGCGCAGGTCCTCGGCCAGGGCCGTCGGCGGCAGGCCCTCCAGGATCGCCAACAGGCCCTTGCGGAGCGGCCGGGAGAGGTTGCGCAGCCGGAGCCGACGGGCGGTGCCGCGCAGCAGGTCCGGCTCGGCGCCGGACCTGGCCCAGAGCAGCCGGAGCACGTCGGTGGCGGTGTCGATCCGCTCGGCGAGCACCGGGAGGGCGTCCACGCCGTCCCGCCGGAGCAGCTCGGCCAGCACGGTGGCCTTGGTCTCGCGCAGCTGGATCCGCTCCGGGAGCCACTGCGCGAGGTCCGCCGGG
This sequence comes from Kitasatospora sp. NPDC001664, assembly GCF_053596675.1. Taxonomy (NCBI): domain Bacteria; kingdom Bacillati; phylum Actinomycetota; class Actinomycetes; order Kitasatosporales; family Streptomycetaceae; genus Kitasatospora; species Kitasatospora sp. NPDC001664. The sequence goes on along the minus strand of NZ_JBSFGS010000015.1, from coordinate 128,461 downwards.
GCGTGCGCCAGCAACGCGGCCAGGTCCTCGCGGTCCTGCGGGGAGAGCGGGGTGCGGCGGGCCAGCAGCCTGCCGAACTCCGCCATGGCGACGTCGAGTTGACTGCCGGAGAGCAGCCGCAGCGGCCGCATCACCCGTTCGCCACCGTACTCCTCGGCGGCCTTCCGGCCGAGCCGGCTGTCCTCCGGCAGGTAGCCGCTCGGCCCCAAGGGTGTGGCGCAGACCGGGCACCGGTCGCCGCGGCCCCGTGCCGTCAGCCCGTCCAGGCAGCCCGCGCAGAGCAGGTGCGCGCAGGGCGCGAGGGCTCCGACGCCGGCCTCGGCGCCACGGCGGCCGCAGTTGGCACACGGCTGGTTGGGCTGGTTGAGCAGGAAGGCCCGGATCTGCCGGGAGTACAGGACGTGCGCGTGGTCGGGCACGGCGTCCGGGAAACGGCGGAACAAGGGGGTGTGCTCGCGGTCCGCTCCGAGCAGGTGGTCGATCCGGGCGAGCAGTCCGTCGCCCGTCTCGGCGAGCCGGGCGGGGGCCAACGTGGCCAGGGCGGCGCGTAGTTCGCCGGTGAGCAGGTAGCCGCGCAGAGCCAGGTCGGCGTCGAGCGCCACCAGGCCGCGCAGGCTCCACGGATCGGGAGCGGCCAGCAGGTCACCGGGGGCCACGCAGACGCCACCGCGCCGGCGGAGCAGGAAGGAACCGAGATCGAGGTCGACGCGGACGTCGAAGGGAGCCGTAGTGGCTCGGGGCATGCGGAGTGATCCCTCTACGGAGGCGACAGAAGGGGATCGGGCGGAGAGGGGGCGCGCTACTGGGTTCGAAGGATGGTGGAGAAGGAAGCACGCCGCGGAGCCGCCCGCCGGGCCACCGTAGACCAACCGCCCGGTGGATGCCCAGCGATTTAACGGCGGCGGCCCGGTGGGTCGGCTGCGGCCCCGGGGGCGGGCCCGCTCAGCGGTCCGGGTCGTGGGCCGCGCGGGTCCACTCGTGTTCGAACTCCGGTGCGGCGATCACGAACGGCAGCCACTCGGGCGAGTACCGGTCCAGCCACGGGGTGTTGAACGGCCAGTCGTCCGGGGTGCTCCGGAAGGCCCGGCCGTCCTCCTCCAGCTCGACCTGACGCAGCCGTCGGCCGTCGGCGTCGACCTCCAGCACGTAGGTGGTGGTCTCGCCGTCCTCGGCCCAGCACCGCCGGACGTACAGCGGGTCCGGGCCGGCCAGGGCGCCGAAGCCGGGCAGGGCGCGGTGGGCGTCCCGCTCGGCGCGGAGGCCGCCGAGGCCGGGCGGATCGGTGGGGCCGTCGACGTCGGCCTCGGCCAGGTCCCACTCCTCGGCCTCGGCTCGGGTGGAGGGGGCGTGGACCACCTCGACCTGGGCGAAGGTCTCCACCAGCTCGCGTTCGGAGCGGGCGCGGACCCACCACCAACTGCCGCCCATGCCGTAGTCGTGCAGCACGAGGAAGCGGGTCTTAGGCGCGGCGTCGTCGGTCACCGGCCCACCGTAACGGGGCGTCAGTCGGTGCGACGGCGGAGGGTGGCCGCGCCGAGGGTGAGGGCCAGCAGGGTGCAGCCGGCGATCACGGCCAGGTCGGTGAGGAGTGCGCCGCTGGTGCCGGCGGTGGTGGTGAGGCGGTTCATGGCGTCCACCGCGTAGGAGAGCGGGAGGACGTCGGAGGCCCAGCGGAGCGGGGCGGCCATCGCGTCACGGGGCACGAAGAGGCCGCAGAGCAGGAGTTGGGGGAGGATCACCGCCGGGAGGAACTGGACGGCCTGGAACTCGGTGCGGGCGAAGGCCGAGACCAGCAGGCCGAGCGCCATGCCGAGCAGGCCGTCGCCGAGGGCGACCGCGAAGAGCAGCCAGGTGGGGCCCTGGACGTCGAGGCCGAGCAGGCCGAGGGTGAGGCCGGCCGCGAGGGCGGCCTGGACCAGGGCGACCAGGCCGAAGGCGAGGGCGTAGCCGAGGAGGAGATCGAGCTTGCCGAGCGGCATGGTGAGCAGGCGCTCCAGGGTGCCGGAGGTCCGCTCGCGCAGCATCGCGACCGAGGTGACCAGGAACATCACCAGCAGCGGGAAGATCCCGAGCAGGGCGGCACCGACCCGGTCGAACTGCTGCGGCTGGTCGTCGAACATGTAGCGCAGCAGGGTGAGCAGGAGGCAGGGCACCACCAGCAGCATCGCCAAGGTCCGTGGATCGTGCCGGAGTTGGGCGAGGACGCGGCGGGCGGTGGCCAAGGTCCGGGCAGTGTTCACGAGGTGCTCCCCACCAGGGTCAGGAAGGCGGCGTCGACGTCGGCGGCACCGGTGCGGCGGAGCAGTCCGTCGGGGGTGTCGGAGGCGAGCAGGCGGCCCTCGCGCATCAGCAGCAGCCGGTCGCAGCGGACCGCCTCGTCCATCACGTGGCTGGAGACGAGGAGGGTGGCGCCGCCGTCGGCCAGGCCGCGGAACAGCTGCCAGAGCTCCTGACGGAGCACCGGGTCCAGCCCGACGGTGGGCTCGTCCAGGACCAGGAGTTCGGGGCTGCCGAGCAGCGCCGTGGCGAGCGAGACCCGGGCCCGCTGGCCGCCGGAGAGGTGCGCGGTACGGGCGTCGCGGTGCCCGGTGAGGCCTACGGCCTCGATCACCCGGGCCGGGTCGGCGGGCGGGGCGCCGAGCACGGCGGCGAAGTAGCGGAGGTTCTCGGCCACGGTGAGGTCGTCGTAGACGGCCGGGGCCTGGGTGACGTAGCCGATCCGGTGGCGCAGCTCGGCCGCCCCGGCCTCCCGGCCGAGCACCTCGACCCGGCCGCCGGCGGTCTTCTGCACCCCGACGATCGAACGCAGCAGGGTGGTCTTGCCACAGCCGCTGGGGCCGAGCAGGCCGGTGATGCTCCCGGCCGGGACGTCCAGGTCCAGGCCGTGCAGCACGGTGTGCCCGCCTCGGACGACGGTCAGTCCGGCGACCCGGACCGCTGAATTCATCATGTGATGAGTTTTGCGCCGCGGACGGGTGCCGTCAAGGAGCGCGGCGGGCTTTCGATGGCGGCGGACCTTGTGGCGGCGGGCCGTCAGTACAGGACGGCGCAGCCGCGGCGGGTGAGCTCGGCCAGGGCGGCCGGGGAGGGGCGGGCCGCGTTCCAGCGCAGGTCGAGCTTCTCCAGGGCGGGGAGTTCGGCGACCCAGTCGGGAAGGGCGGCCAGCTGGTTGGAGCGCAGGTCTAGGTGGCGCAGCCGGGGCAGGGCGGCGAGCGGCTCCGGGACGGCGGTCAGCCGGTTGTCCCGCAGGTCGAGGTGCCGGAGGTCGGCCAACGCGGCGGTGGAGGACGGGAGTTCCGTGATGGCATTGCCGCGCAGGTGGAGTTCGCGGAGGGCGCGGAGCCGGCCGAGGGCGGCGGGGAGGGCGGTCAGGCGGTTGTGCTCGGCGCGGAGTTCGCGGAGCGAGGTGAGGCCGGCGAGGGCGTCCGGGAGGTGGGTGAGGCGGTTCTCGCCGACGTTGAGGTAGCGCAGGGCGGCGAGGCGGCCGAGGGCATAGGGGAGGGCGGTGAGGTGATTGTCGTGCAGGTAGAGGAAGTCCGAGAGGTCCGTCAACTCGCCCAGCTCGGGCGGGACTTCGGCGAGGCGGTTGTGGCCGAGGTCGAGGGTGCGGAGCCGCCGGAGGGCGGCGACGGCGGGCGACAGCTCGGTGAGCTCGTTGTCGGCGAGGATCAGGACGCGCAGCTCGGTGCGGCGCCAGACCTCCTCGGGGACGTGGCCCAGGCGCTGCTTCCAGAGGTCGAGGGTCGGCTCGTCCGCCCCGGTCACGGCGTCACCAGGTAGTTCTGGAAGGTGCGGGCGATCAGCGGGTGCAGCTCGTCGCGGGTGGCGGAGGCGAGCGGCTCGACCTTCACCACGTAGCGGGCCATCGCCAGTCCGACGATCTGGGAGAACATCAACTCGGCGCGCAGCTCCGGCTGTTCGACCTCCAGACGGGAGGCGATCCGGTCGATCAGCTCGGCCGCGACGAAGCCCCGCATCAGCGCCGCCACCTGCTCGGTGGTGGCGGCCGCCCGGATCAGCGCCAGCAGACGGTCCAGCACGCCGGGCTGCTCCCAGAGCGTCAGCAGGAAGTCGGCCACCCGGCCGCCGATACCGGCCTGGTCGCCGGCCAGCGCCAGCTCCACCACGGCCCGTGGATCGACGGGCAACTCCAGGGCGGCGAGGAAGAGTTGGTCCTTGGTGCCGAAGTAGTGGTGCAGCAGCGCCGCATCCACCCCGGCGGCCCGGGCGATCGCCCGCATGCTCGCCTTCTCGTACCCGCGCGCGGCGAACTCGGCCCGCGCCGACTCCAACACCGTCCGCCGGGTGTCGGCCCCACCGGGCCGCCGCCCGGTCCGCTTCGGCCGCTCCGTTTCGTCTCCCGAGGTCACCGGGCCACCCTACGTCGCAGGCCTGCGGCACGGACGGAAGGACGGGATGGAAGGACGGCGCTGATCGGCACGGGCCGGGGGCGCGGGAACTGCGCGAGGCGGAGGCAAGAGACCCGTGTGCCGGGAACGGAGCCCTGCGGGCAGGTGAGCATCCGCACCCGGCACGCGGGTCAGCGCCCTCCGCCTCGCGCAGTCCCCCGCACCCCTGGCGGTGCGGACAGCCCGTCGGCGGGCCCCGCAGGGCGCCCGACGGGGGCCGCAGGGGCCAGGCCCGGGCAGGCACGCGGGCAGCATCGACGGGGCTCGCGGGGCAGGTGGGGGCACTGGGACGGGGCGGGAGCGCCCCCGGCGCGGGAGATATCGGTCGTGCATCGAACGTGGCTGGGTCTGGCGCGTTGCTACGCGCGTAGATATGCTGGGCTGGTGACCATGTCCACTGTTGCAGCCAATGCCCCCGGCGCTGCGGGCGGCGGCCTTCAGGACGTTGCGGCGTCCGAGGCCTCGCTCCGCCGTTTCCTGCACGGCCTGCCCGGCGTCGACGCCGTCGGCCTGGAAGCCCGCGCCGCCACCCTCGGCACCCGTTCGATCAAGACCACGGCGAAGGCGTACGCCATCGACCTGGCGATCTCGATGATCGACCTGACCACGCTGGAAGGCGCGGACACGGTCGGCAAGGTGCGCGCCCTGTGCACCAAGGGCCGGAACCCCGACCCGAGCGACCCGACCGCCCCCCGGGTCGCCGCGATCTGCGTCTACCCGGACATGGTCGCCACCGCGAAGGCCGCCCTGGCCGGTACCGACATCCAGGTGGCCTCGGTGGCCACCGCCTTCCCGGCCGGCCGCGCCGCGCTGCCGGTGAAGCTGGCCGACACCGCCGACGCGGTGGCCGCCGGCGCCGACGAGATCGACATGGTGATCGACCGGGGGGCCTTCCTCTCCGGCCGCTACATGGACGTCTTCCAGGAGATCGTCGCGGTCAAGGAGGCGTGCAAGCGCCCCGACGGCACCGCCGCCCACCTCAAGGTGATCTTCGAGACCGGCGAGCTGCAGACGTACGACAACGTCCGCCGCGCCTCCTGGCTGGCCATGCTGGCCGGGGCCGACTTCATCAAGACCTCCACCGGCAAGGTGACGGTCAACGCCACTCCCCCGGTCACCCTTCTGATGCTGGAGGCCGTCCGGGACTTCAAGCAGGCGACCGGCATCCAGGTCGGCGTGAAGCCCGCCGGTGGCATCAAGACCACCAAGGACGCCATGAAGTACCTGGTCATGGTGAACGAGACGCTGGGCGACGACTGGCTGACCCCGCACTGGTTCCGCTTCGGCGCCTCCAGCCTGCTCAACGACCTGCTGATGCAGCGTCAGAAGCTGACCACCGGCCGGTACTCCGGTCCCGACTACGTGACGGTGGACTGATCCTCGTGGCCAAGAACAAGAACACCCCCCAGCCGCAGCAGGCCGAGGCCCCCAAGGGCGGCCTGTTCACGTACGCCCCGGCGCCCGAGTCCCCGGCCGCCGCCGGTGACATCGCCACCTCCTACGGGCACTTCATCGACGGCGCCTTCGTCGACTCCTCCGGCAGCGAGGCGCTGAAGACCGTCAACCCGGCCACCGAGCAGGTGCTGGCCGAGTTCGCCCAGGGCACCGACGAGGACGTGGACCGCGCCGTCGCCGCCGCCCGCCGGGCCTTCGCCGACTGGTCGGCGCTGCCGGGCAGCGAGCGGGCCAAGTACCTCTTCCGGATCGCCCGGATCGTCCAGGAGCGCTCGCGCGAGCTGGCGGTGCTGGAGTCGATCGACAACGGCAAGCCGATCCGGGAGACCCGGGACGTCGACCTGCCGCTGGTCGCCGCGCACTTCTTCTACTACGCGGGCTGGGCCGACAAGCTCGACTACGCCGGCTACGGGCCGAACCCGAAGCCGCTCGGCGTGGCCGGCCAGGTCATCCCGTGGAACTTCCCGCTGCTGATGCTGGCCTGGAAGATCGCCCCCGCGCTGGCCACCGGCAACACGGTCGTGCTCAAGCCGGCCCAGACCACCCCGCTGACCGCGCTGCGGTTCGCCGAGATCTGCCGCCAGGCCGGTCTGCCCAAGGGCGTCGTCAACATCGTCACCGGCGACGGCCGCACCGGCGCCGCGCTGACCGCCCACCCGGACGTCAACAAGGTGGCCTTCACCGGCTCCACCCCCGTCGGCCGGGCGATCGCCAAGCAGGTCGCGGGCACCCGCAAGAAGCTCTCGCTGGAGCTCGGCGGCAAGGCCGCCAACATCGTCTTCGACGACGCGCCGATCGACCAGGCGGTCGAGGGCATCGTCAACGGCATCTTCTTCAACCAGGGCCACGTCTGCTGCGCGGGCTCGCGCCTGCTGGTCCAGGAGTCGATCCAGGACGAGCTGCTGGACGCCCTCAAGCGCCGGATGGCCACCCTGCGGGTCGGCGACCCGCTGGACAAGAACACCGACATCGGCGCCATCAACTCGGCCGCCCAGCTGGCCCGGATCACCGAGCTCTCGGAGATCGGCGAGCTGGAGGGCGCCGAGCGCTGGGCCCCGGAGTGCGAACTCCCGGGCGCCGGTTACTGGTTCCGCCCGACGCTGTTCACCGGCGTCACCCAGGCGCACCGGATCGCCCGCGAGGAGGTCTTCGGCCCGGTGCTCTCGGTGCTGACCTTCCGCACCCCGACCGAGGCGGTCGAGAAGGCCAACAACACCCCGTACGGCCTGTCGGCGGGCATCTGGACCGAGAAGGGCTCGCGCATCCTCTGGATGGCGAACCAGCTCAAGGCCGGTGTGGTCTGGGCCAACACCTTCAACAAGTTCGACCCGACCTCGCCGTTCGGCGGCTACAAGGAGTCGGGCTACGGCCGCGAGGGCGGCCGCCACGGCCTGGAGGCGTACCTCGATGTCTGAGACCACCCTGAGCGTCTTCAAGACCTACAAGCTGTACGTCGGCGGGAAGTTCCCGCGCTCCGAGAGCGGGCGGGTGTACGAGGTGACCGACTCCAAGGGCCAGTGGCTCGCCAACGCCCCGCTCGGCACCCGCAAGGACACCCGTGACGCGGTGCAGGCCGCGCGCGGCGCCGTGAAGGGCTGGGCCGGCACCACCGCGTACAACCGCGGCCAGGTGCTGTACCGGATCGCCGAGATGCTCCAGGGGCGCCGCGAGCAGTTCGCCGCCGAGGTGGCCGCCGCCGAGGGCATCGGTACCAAGAAGGCCGCCGCGCTGGTGGACGCCGCGATCGACCGCTGGGTCTGGTACGCGGGCTGGACCGACAAGATCGCCCAGATCGCGGGCAACACCAACCCGGTGGCCGGGCCGTTCTTCAACATCTCCACCCCGGAGCCCTCCGGCGTCATCGGCGTGGTCGCCCCGCAGTCCGGGACGGGCTTCTCCTTCCTCGGCCTGGTCTCGGTGATCGCCCCGGCGATCGCGGCGGGCAACACCGTGGTGGTCGCGGCCGCCGCCGAGGCCCCGCTGCCCGCGCTCTCGCTGGGCGAGGTGCTCGCCACCTCGGACCTGCCGGGCGGCGTGGTCAACGTCATCTCGGGCCGGACCGCCGACATCGCGCCGACGCTGGCCTCGCACCAGGACGTCAACGGGCTGGACCTGGCCGGGGCGATCGCCTCCGACGGGCCCGGCGCGGCGACCGAGCTGGAGGTGCTGGCCGCGGATACCCTGAAGCGAGTGCTCCGCCCGGAGCTCGGCGAGACCGACTTGGCCTGGACCAATGCGCCCGGAACCGAGCGGCTACTCTCCTTCCTGGAGACCAAGACGGTCTGGCACCCGATGGGTATCTGACCTTCCGTCAGGGACAACTCCACACAGACTGGCCCGTCCCCCGTGCCCTCACCCCCCCAGGGCCCGGACGGGCCACGGACGGGCCCGCGCATCTCCCCCCCTTGCGCGGGCCCGTCGCCCTTTCCCGGGCCGGCCCCGTCCTTCCTCCGCCCGTGGTCGCATCCCCGCCCGCCGTCCCTTAGGGGCGGGACCCTCCGCACGGTGGTGCACCCGCGCCGAGCTGCGCCGTAGGGTCGTCGAAGGGAAACGATCTTGGGGGGTTCGGGATGTGGGAGATCCTCGGCGAGCTGGCCGTGCTGATGGGGGACGGGCCGCTGCGGGCGCTGCGCGCGCGGCGGGCGATGCGGCGGCTGCGGGCCGGGAAGCAGACCAGGCTGCCCTGCGCGGTGCGCTCCGGACGCCCGGGCTGGCCGGCCGAGTACACCAACGGGAGCCTGCTGTTCACCCCCGGGCGGGCGGAGGCGGCGTTCGGGTCCCGGTCGTACCCGTACCTGGAGTTCCCGGTGGGCGGGGAGCTGCTGGACCCGGAGCCGGGGGTCTGGCACGACGAGGACTGGGCGGCCAAGCGGTACGAGCCCGCCGACGGCGGCCCGGTGTACGTCCAGGTGCACAGCCGGTACCTGCCCGCGCTCGGTGTGGCGCTCGTCTCGCCCCCGTCGAAGAACTGACGTCCCGTCGGTTTCGGGATCGCCCGGGAGTGCGTCAGACTGGTGTCTCGTGAGTGACTCCCCCATGAACCCCGCCCCGACGGCGCGTGCGCTGGTCGTCCTGCTGTCCGGGCCCTCCGGATCGGGCAAGTCCTCGCTGGCCGAGCGGACCGGACTGCCGGTGCTCCAGCTCGACGACTTCTACAAGGACGGCGACGACCCGACGCTGCCCCGTCTCCCGGCCGAGGCCGGCGGCGGGACCGACTGGGACTCGCCGCTCTCCTGGCACCTGGACCAGGCCCTGGAGGCGGTCCGCCGGCTGGCGGAGACCGGGCGGGCCGAGGTCCCGGTGTACTCGATCCCGGCCAACGGACGGGCCGGCAGCCGGGAGTTGGACCTGAACGGGGCCCCGGCCTTCATCGCCGAGGGGATATTCGCGGCCGAGCTGGCGAACCTCTGCGCGGACCAGGGCCTGCTCGGCGAGGCGATCTGCCTGCGCAACCGCCCGGCCACCACCGCCTGGCGGCGCTTCCGCCGCGACGTCCGCGAGGGCCGCAAGTCCGTGCCGCTGCTGATCCGGCGCGGCTGGCGCCTGATGCGCGCCGAGCGCGGCATCGTCGCCCGCCAGGTCGAGCTCGGCGCCCTGGCCTGCGCCGGCCCGGAGGCCGAGCAGCGCGTCCGCGCGGTGGTCGCCCGCAGCCTGACTCCCGCGACGGTCTGACGGCGGATCCGAGGTCCAGGCCGCCCGGCCACACGAACCTCCCGACACCCGGGACGGCCGTACCGGCACCGGGCCGAGCCCTGGCAGCCGCCTGCCGACCGGCACCCGCCACGACCTGACGGCACGCCCGTGGGCCCCGAACATCCGAGAAGGCCGGACCCTCGGCGGGCCGCGCGGCAAAGGCCGCCCGCAGCCCGGCTCCTGCCACCGTCCGACGTCCGAGGTTCGAACCCCGCGCCGCCGGAGCGGGCTGCTCGGCACCGGGCCGAGCGGTGGCGCTCCGTCAGCTCCGCCCCGCTCGGGACGACGCGGTACGCGTGCATGCAGAAGGGCCCGGTGCCGCTCCCCGGCACCGGGCCCTTCCGTTACGGCCACGTTCCTTCCGGCCACCGCTCCCCCGAGTCGGCTACCGGTTCCCTGACGTGACCTTTCCCGTCCCCCGACGGGAGTCTCGTTGCGGCGTCACGCCACCAGCTCGCCGAAGGCGTGCACGGTGTCGCCGTTGCGGTTGAGCTGCTCGTCGTCGCGCAGGCGGCGCAGCGCGCGCCAGATGCTGCTCTTGACGGTGCCGACGCTGATGCCGAGGATGCCGGCGATCTCCGGGTCGGTGCGGCCCTCGTAGTAGCGGAGCACCAGCATGGTGCGCTGGTTCTCCGGCAGCTTCGCCAGCGCCTGCCAGAGCACGGCGCGCAGCTCGGTGCCGCCCATCGCGTCGGTGTCGCCGGCGGTCTCCGGCAGCTCCTCGGTGGGGTACTCGGCGACCTTGCGGCGGCGCCAGGCGGAGATGTGCAGGTTGGTCATGGTGCGGCGCAGGTACCCGCCGACCGCGGCCTTGTCGGTGATCCGGTCCCAGGCGCGGTAGGTGGAGAACAGCGCGCTCTGCAGCAGGTCCTCGGCCTCGTACCGGTCGCCGGTCAGGTGGTACGCGGTGGCGAACAGCGAGGCCCGGCGGGCCTGCACGTAGGCGGTGAACTCGGCGATGTTGTCGCCGGGTTCGGCCTTCGCCGGCTCGAACGCGGCGGCCGGGGCCGCCGGCTCCTCGGCCGGCCGGGCGGGCGCCACGGGCTGCGGCGCGAGCCGCAGCAGCGTGGCACCGGCGCTCTCGCGACCCTGTCCGCCGACGACGGGGAGCACCCCGCGCAGCGTCAGGGTCTGCGCGGACTCGGTCGCACTCCCCATGCGACCGATTCCGTACAGCTCCCCCCTCGTCCCGCCGAGGCGGCGGGACCCGGTGCTGTGTGCGCACCCCCGTACGATCACGGCACCGGAGTTCTCGTCCGTCCTCACCTCGAAGTGCGTGCGGGACGAACGCGCGTGGTTGACTGCCGCGTTGCTGCGGGTCTTGAGCGTGGCGTTCATCGTGCACCCCCGTGGGTCGGTACGGTTCCTGCCGCCCGGGAACTGCGGCGACATGGAAAATCCTGCCGTCCCGTTGTGATGGGGGTGTCCGCCGACTGTCACAGGGCTGTCACAGCCACCGGGACCTTCGGCCCGTCGGAGGGGGACGCCAGAAGCGGAGGTTCCGGTTGCAGAGGAGTTGCACGACCTCCCCTGGTGGGTGAAGCCCGGCGCCCCGTGGTCCAGAATGAGCCCGTGCCTTTCCTCCTTCTGATCGAGGACGACGACGCCATCCGGACCGGCCTCGAACTCGCCCTCACCCGCCAGGGTCACCGCGTGGCCGCCGCCGCCTCGGGCGAGGACGGCCTCAAGCTGTTCAAGGAGCAGCGTCCGGACCTGATCGTGCTCGACGTCATGCTCCCCGGGATCGACGGCTTCGAGGTCTGCCGCCGGATCCGGCGCACCGACCAGCTGCCGATCATCCTGCTCACCGCGCGCTCCGACGACATCGACGTGGTGGTCGGCCTGGAGTCGGGCGCGGACGACTACGTGGTCAAGCCGGTGCAGCCCCGGGTGCTGGACGCCCGGATCAGGGCGGTGCTGCGCCGGGGCGAGCGCGAGAGCTCGGACTCCTCCACCTACGGCAGCGTGGTCATCGACCGCTCCGCGATGACCGTCACCAAGGACGGCGCGGACCTCCAACTGACGCCCACCGAGCTGCGCTTGCTGCTGGAGCTGAGCCGCCGGCCGGGCCAGGCGCTGTCCCGCCAGCAGCTGCTGCGGCTGGTCTGGGAGCACGACTACCTGGGCGACTCCCGGCTGGTGGACGCCTGCGTGCAGCGGCTGCGGGCCAAGGTGGAGGACGTCCCGTCCGCCCCGACCCTGATCCGCACCGTCCGCGGGGTGGGCTACCGGCTCGACCCGCCGTCCCAACCCTGACGGCCGCTCAGCACCCGCCCCTCCCCCTGACCGGACCGGAACCGACCGGAGACCAGCCGACGTGACCGACCCCCAGACCGCGCCCCGCCGCCCGGGGCGCAGCCTCCACCTGCGCTCGCTCCGGGTGCGGCTGGTCGCGGTGTTCGCCGTGGTGGCGCTGACCACCGCCTGCTCGGCCTCCGGCATCGCCTACTGGCTGAACCGCGACGGCGTGCTCAAGCGCGCCCAGAACACCGCGCTCAACGACTTCCGGGGATCGGTCTCGCGGAACGTCGGCTCCGTCTCCGGCAGTCCGGCCTGTGCCGAACTCACCTACCTCGCCCAGCAGGTGGCCGCCTCGGGGCTCAACTACGACGTGGTGGTGGTCGATCCGAAGGTGACCGGCTGCGTCGCCTCCTCCAACCCGACCCGGTTCACCGAGGCGCAGGTGCCGGCCTCACTGCGGTCGATCGTCGACACGCCGCGCCAGGTCAGCGCCGCCCAGCCGTACGAGTACCACCTGTACTGGCAGCGGTTGAACCTGGACGGCCCGTACCTGGTCGGCGGCAGCCGGGTGGTGAACACCGATCTGACCGCCTACATGTTCAAGTCGCTGGCCAACGAGCGGACCGACCTCAACACCCTGGGCTGGTCGCTGGCGATCGCCACCCTGCTGGCGCTGATCGGCTCGGCCCTGATCGCCCAGGCGGCCGCCGCCACCGTGCTGCGGCCGGTGCGCCACCTCGGCGAGGCCGCCCGCCGGCTCGGCGAGGGCCACCTGGACACCCGCCTGGAGATCGAGGGGGCGGACGAACTCTCGGACCTGGCGCGGACGTTCAACAGCACCGCCGAGGCGCTCTCCGAGCAGGTCGCCGAGCTCAGCGCCCGGGAGGCGCAGAGCCGCCGGTTCGTCGCCGACATGTCGCACGAGCTGCGCACCCCGCTCACCGCGATGACCGCCGTCACGGACATCCTGGAGGACGAGGCCGAGTCGCTGGACCCGATGATCGAGCCCGCCGTCCGGCTGGTGGTCAGCGAGACCAGGCGCCTGTCCGACCTGGTGGAGAACCTGATGGAGGTGACCCGCTTCGACGCGGGCACCGCCAGGCTGGTCGCCGACGAGGTGGACGTGGCGGACCTGATCATGTCCTGCATCGACGGCCGCGCCTGGTACGACGCGGTGGAGGTGGACGCGCCGCGCGGCATCCTCGCGGTGGTGGACCCCCGGCGCCTCGACGTGGTCTTCGCCAACCTGATCGGCAACGCCCTCAAGCACGGCGGCTCGCCGGTGCGGGTGAAGGTCCGCCAGGACGGCGAGAAGGTGGTCATCGACGTCTCCGACAGCGGCCCGGGCATCCCGGAGGACGTGCTGCCGCACGTCTTCGACCGCTTCTACAAGGCCGACAAGGGCCGCGCCCGGTCCGAGGGCAGCGGTCTGGGGCTGTCCATCGCGATGGCCAACGCGCAGATCCACGGCGGCACCATCACCGCCGCCAACTCCCCCGACGGCGGCGCCGTCTTCACCCTCACCCTGCCGATCCGCCCCGAGGAGGCCACCCAGTGACCCCCCGTCAGCTCCTGGCGGGCGCCCTCCTCGCCCTCGCCCTGACCGGCTGCGGCATCCGCCCCACCGCCGTCCCGGTCGACGCGGGCGCCCCGGCCGTCCGCACCGCCTGCCCGAGCCCGGTGCACATCCCTGAGGCCCCCGCCCCGAGGCCCTCCGTCTCCTCCGCCGGCTCCGGGTCCGACTCGGGCTCCGCTTCCGGCTCCGGGGCGGCCAAGGCACCGGCGGTCTCGCCGACCCCGGCCCCGCTGTTCAGCGTCAGCCAGACGCCGGCCCCGACGCCCACGCCCACACCGACCGCGAATCCCTCGCGCTGCCCGTAACGAGCGTCACCCGGCCGGCCGTGGAACCGTTCGGTCCGGAGCCCACGTCGTGGGGGGTGTGACCGATCAGGCGGAGACGGGGCGTGGCGGGCCGGCGGTGTCGGCCCGGCTGCGGCTGGTGGGCGTGCTGCTGCTGGCGGCGTACCTCGGACTGGTCGGGTGGGTGGTGCTGCGGCCGGTGGACGTCGGCTGGACCAGCCCGGCCAACCTGACGCCGTTCGGCTCGGTCCGGTACGCCTTCGAACTCGGCTGGCCCGAGGGCGCCCGGCAGCTGGCCGGCGGGCTGCTGCCGCTGGCCCCGCTCGGGGTGCTGCTGCCGCTGGCCGGCGGCCGGGTACGGGCCCGCTGGCTGCCCTCGCTGCTGCGGACCGCGGGCACCACGGCGCTGATCGCCACCGCGCTGGAGATCCTCAAGGGCTGGGCGCCCGGCCACGTGCTGAACGTGGACGACCTGATGCTCGGCACCCTCGGCGCCGGCCTGCTCCACCTGGCCGTCGTCCCGGCCGCCCGGGGCTGGACCGTCGCGCTCGGCCGCCCCGGCCGTACGTCCGGCGCCGCTCCGGGCCCGGCGGCGGAGCCGTCACCGCTCCAGACCCCGTTCCAGGCGCCTTTCCAGGGCCAGCGCCCGCTCCGGCCACGGGAGGCCGGCCGGCGCGGCGGCCTGACGGGGGCTCAGCCCTCCCGCTAGGCCCGTTCGTCGGACCCTCCGGCCGGGCCTTCGCCATCGGCTGACGGACCGTCGAGGACGGCGACGCGCTGCTGTCGCCCGGCCGTGCGGCCGGTGCACTCGGGGTAACCCCGAGGGGAACCCTGACCCGGGGAGTACTCCTGCCCGGTGAGAAGGCGGGGTCGGGGATCGGCATCCAGACGGACGGCCCGACGGGATCGGGACGGGAGTATGGAGTCATGCCCGCCGGAGAGGCCGGACCGGGCGCCAGTCAGACGGAGCTGATCAGAATGGCCCTCGCCCGCCCCCGCCACAACCGCGTCATCGCCGGCGTCTGCGCCGGGCTCGCCAAGCGTTTCGGGCTGGCCCCCTGGACGGTCCGGATCATCGCCATCGCCTCCTGCCTGCTCCCCGGCCCGCAGTTCCTGATCTACCTGGCGCTCTGGCTGCTGCTCCCCCAGGAGCCGTGAGCACCCGCCCCGCACCGACCGTCCACCGAACGCCGGGAGCCCCCGGCCGGCCCTTCGCGGGCCGGCCGGGGGCTCCCCTCGTGACGGGGCCCGCGTGCGACGGGGCGTCAGGCGGCGGCCGCGGCGCGGAAACGGTGAACGGCCCGCCCCGGACGGGGAGCGGGCCGGACCGGAGGCCGCCACCCGCACGCGTGGTGCGGACGACGGCCCGGAAGCCGGACGGAGTGGGTCAGCCGCCGATGCCCGGGAGGCCGCCGCCGGGCAGGCCGCCGCCGACGAGGCCGGTCACGCTGCCGACGGGCGTCTTGTCGAGGCCCTCCGCGCCGGGAAGCGGGACCGGGAGGGCGCGCGGCGCGGCGGCGTCGGCGACCGGCGCGGCGGCGCCGTCCACCATCGGGGCGGTCTGGTCGGTGACCGGGGCGGTCATCGGCTGGGCCGACTCCGGGGCCTGCGCGACCGGGCCGGCCACGTCCGGGTTGAGGTTGCCGACGGCCTCGGTGACCGGGGCGGTGGCGGGCAGCTTGCCGACGGTGCTGGTCGCGGCACCGGTCAGCGCACCGGAGTTGGTGAGCAAGCTGGTCGGGCCCCCGAGCCCGCCCGGGGCGGCAGCGGAGGCGGAACCGGCAGCAACGGCCGCGATCGCGACGCCGAGCGCAGCGGTCCCGGCAGCCTTCAGAGTGGCCTGCTTCATGAGTTGGTCCTCGTGTCCTCGTCGGTGGCCGACGCGACGGCACGCACCCATGGAGTGCCCACCGCTACGCCGTGTCAGCTGTGACTGGCACACCGTAGTGACTGCGTCGCACGCGGATCAAAGACGCGTAACTCACTTGGCCCATTTGTCAGATGAGCGCGGAACCAGTGGTCACGGTTCCGCGCTCATCCGTTCGGCCATCCGAGCAGATGTCAGGCCTTGGCGCTGAACAGCCACTCGGCCTTGAGCTCGGCGTAGCCCGGCTTGATCACGTCGTTGATCATCGCCAGCCGCTCGTCGAAGGGCAGGAACGCGGACTTCATCGCGTTGACGGTGAACCACTCCATGTCCGCCAGGGTGTAGCCGAAGGCGTCCACCAGGTGGCCGAACTCCTGGCTCATCGACGTCCCGCTCATCAGGCGGTTGTCGGTGTTGACGGTGACCCGGAACTTCAGCCGGCTGAGCAGGCCGATCGGGTGCTCGGCGTAGGAACTCGCCGCCGCCGTCTGGAGGTTGGAGGTCGGGCACATCTCCAGCGGGACGCGCTTGTCGCGCACGTACGCGGCCAGCCGGCCCAGCTCCACGGAGCCGTCCTCGTTGACGGTGATGTCGTCGATGATCCGGACGCCGTGGCCGAGGCGGTCCGCGCCGCAGCACTGCAGCGCCTCCCAGATCGACGGCAGGCCGAAGGCCTCGCCGGCGTGGATGGTGAAGTGGTTGTTCTCGCCCTTGAGGTAGTCGAAGGCGCCCTGATGCCGGGTCGGCGGGTGGCCCGCCTCGGCGCCGGCGATGTCGAAGCCGACCACGCCCTGGTCCCGGTAGCGGTTGGCCAGCTCGGCGATCTCCTGCGAACGGGCGGCGTGCCGCATGGCCGTCAGCAGCGTGCCCACCCGGATCCGGTGGCCCTTCTCGCGGGCGTTCGCCTCGCCGAGGCGGAAGCCCTCGTTGACCGCCTCCACGACCTCGTCGAGGGTCAGGCCCTTCTCCAGGTGCTGCTCCGGCGCGTAGCGCACCTCGGCGTAGACGACGCCGTCGGCGGCCAGGTCCTCCGCACAGTCGGCGGCGACCTTCACCAGCGCCTCGCGGGTCTGCATCACCGCGCAGGTGTGCGCGAAGGTCTCCAGGTACCGCACCAGCGAACCGGAGTCGGCCGCCTCGCGGAACCACACCCCCAGCTCCTTGGGGTCGGTGGTCGGGAGCCCCTCGTACCCGACGGCTGCGGCCAGCTCGACGATGGTCTCGGGACGCAGACCGCCGTCCAGGTGGTCGTGCAGCAGCACCTTCGGTGCGCGGGCGATCTGGTCGGCGGTGGGGATGCGGGGGCCTGTGGTGCCCGTGATGGCAGTCTGCTTCTCCATTGCGGGAGTGTAGCCCCTACGCGCGTAGATCCACCACGCAGAATCCCGGATTCCATCGAACGGCGCAGCGCGGAGCGCCTGGCGGCGAGCCCGCGCGGGACCGGGCACCGCACACGGACGGGCCGCCCGGACAGACGGAACGCCCGGCGGCGAGCCCGCACCGGGCCGGGCACCGCACACCGACGGGCCGCCCGGCCGGACCGGAGCCCGCTGCGGGAGGTCAGCCCTTGAGGCGGTGCTTCAGGGTGAGCAGGGCGCCGGTGGGGCCGTGGGGGGCGAGCCAGGTGGTGTCCTCGCGGTCGGTGGCGTCGAAGCGGTACTTGTAGGGCTCGGTGCCGCGGAGGAAGTCGAAGACGGCGAGCTTCTGGTCGGCGCAGGCGCGGACCGCCTCCGCGATGATCGCGGTACCGAGCCGCAGCGGGGCCCAGGACGGGTCCCAGCCGATCTGGTAGTAGGCGAAGGTGTCGCGCCAGAGGAAGCCGTAGAGCCCGCCGATCACCGTGCCCTCGTGCTCGGCGACCAGGAAGGCCGGCCCGGCCCCGGGGCGGGCCCGGGAGACCAGGAGCCGGTGCAGTGGCAGCCGGTCCTCGTCGAAGGTGGTGCCCTTGCCGAGGGCGTCGCGCCGCAGCCGGTGCAGCCGCACGATCGCGGGCAGCAGCCCTGCGTCGGCCTCCCCCGGCGCCACCCAGCGGAACGTCACCCCGGCGGCCGCCAACTTCCGCCCGTACCGCCGCAGATCGGAGCGGAACTGCTTGGACCCGAGCACCTCGAAGCCGTCCGCCAGCCCCACCCGGGGGCAGGACTGCCCGGCGACCCGCCGGGCCCCGCCGGGCAGCAGGTCGGCCGCGCCGGGGTCGAGGTCGGGCAGCCAGAGCGTCTCGCGGCGGGCCAGCCCGCCCAGCCAGGCGCGCAGTTCGGCCCGCCGCCCGGGCCGGCAGGCGAAGGCGCCGTGGTCCGCCGCCCCGGGCCCGCTGCCCAGCGGGGTGAGGCAGCGGACGGCGGCGGGGAGCCGAGGGTGCAGGCGCAGACTGGTGCGGTGCAGCGGGGCGACGGCCTCGACGGTGCCGTCGGCGGCCCGCCAGACGGCGATCTCGGCCGGGCCGCGACGCCCGAGGGTCTCCCACCAGGCGAGCACCCAGTCCGGGGTGGCGAACCACGAGGCCCCCGGATCCTCCTCGGCCAACTCTCGCCAGCCGTCGATCAGTTCACCCGACAGCTCCCCCGGCGCGTACAGCTCCGGCACCAGCCCCACCCCCACGATCCCTCCGAACCCCCGGGGCGTCAGCAGCCGCCGCGCAGCCGGTGCACCGCCGGGTGCAGCCCCGAGAGGATTGTGTCGAACCGGGCCGGGCTGGTGTCGGAGTTCACCCGAAGTCGGCTGATCCGCAGCGGGTTCGCGGGGAGCAGCTGGTCCTGCCGGTGGTCGAAGAGGAAGCCCAGCCGGTAGCCGAGCTCGCGCAGCACGGCGTCGGCCCGGGGGTCGAAGTTGCCGTTGGGGTAGGCGAAGGCGGTCGGTTCGCTGCCGAGCCAGCCGGTGAGCAGCTGGTGCGCGCGGATCAACTCGACCCGGACCACCGGCTCCTCGCAGCGGTCCAGGCAGGGGTGCCCGAGGGTGTGGTTGCCGACGGCGATCCCGGCGGCCAACAGGTCGAGCAGCTCCAGCGAGCTCAGCTGGGGCTGGCGCGGTGCCTGGACGGCCGCGGTGTCGCGCAGCTCCTCGATGCTGCGCCGCCGCTCGACGTCGGGCAGGGTCTTGAGGTGGCGGACGACGGCCCCGGGGGCCAGGCCGGCCAGCGCCTCGGCGGTGCCGCCGCGGGCGGCCAGCGCGGGGGCCTCGGTCCACCAGAACGGCTGGTCCCCGTCGATGAGTTCGGCCACCACGAAGGCGGCGGCCGGGATGCCCAGCCGGGCGAGCACCGGGGCTCCCCGGGTGAGCAGGGTGCGGTCGCCGTCGTCGAAGGTGACCAGCACGCTGCGCGGGGGGAGCGGGCGCCGCTCCCGCACCGCCCGCTCGACGGTGGCCAGCGAGACCGGCACGGACGTCCGCACCAGGCGCTCCATCTGGGCGGTGAAGCTCGGCAGGTCGTCCACGCCGTGGTAGGCGAGGACGGAGAGCCGCTGCGCGGCCCGCGCGCGGAACAGCGGCTGCAGCGGCGAGCGCCGCAGCACGGTGTCGATCCGCTGCCGCCGGGCCTCACCCGGCTCGACCTTGGCGCCGAGGCGCGTGGCCGTGTCCTGCTCCGACACGTTTCCCCCTGATCCGTTCCCCGCGGGCATGGCTGCCTCCCCCCATCAATATCCCTCAGTTTGGTAAAGAGCGGTATAAGTTCGGGAACTTCAATCGCTCCTGACCGAAATCCGATGCCGCCGCACTGAGGTGCGGGAACGATCCGGGCCGGGCCTGATCAGGCTGGACCGGATCGGTGAAGACCTGGTGACGACCGTGCGACGGAACGGCCACGGTAAACGGAGCCCGTCCGTCAACTCGCCCTGCCCCGGCCAGCTTTGGGACACCCCCACCACCCCCGGCTCCCAGGGTAGCCGCCGGCCCCGCCGCGCGGCCGGATCGGACCGGCCGTCAGTCGTGGTCGAGCAGCCTGCCCCGGCGGGAGAGCACGAAGTCGCGGAAGGCGGCCACCGGCGGGGTCAGCGGACGGCCCGTCACCCAGGCCAGGCCGATCGCGCGGCGGGTGCGCGGCGAGCTGACCTCCAGCTCGACCACGCCCGGCCTCGGGACCAGGGCCGGCGGCAGCAGCGCGACCCCGAGGCCCGCCGCGACCAGGCCGCGCAGGGTCTCCGCCTCCTCGCCCTCGAAGGCGATCCTGGGCGCGAAGCCCGCCTCGGCGCAGAACCCCTCGGTGATCACCCGCAGGCCGTACCCCTGCTCCACCACCACGAACGGGTCCTCCGCCGCCTCGGCCAGCCGGATCCGCCGGCGCCCGGCCAGCCGGTGGTCGGCCGGGACCACCAGGTGCAGCCGCTGCTCGTCCAGCGGACGGGCCGTCAGGTCCGGGGCGTCCGGCAGTGGGGAGACCAGGCAGAGGTCCAGCTCGCCCGCCCGCAGCCGCTCCAGCATCGCCGCACCGTAGTCCTGCACCAGCTGGAAGCGGACCTGCGGGTGCCCGGCCCGGAAGCCGCGCAGCAGTGCGGGCACCGCGTCCGAGCCCATGGTGTGCAGGAAGCCGAACGCCACCCGCCCGGCCGCCGGATCGGCCTCGGCCCGGGCCGCCTCGGCGCCGCGCTCCAGCTCGGCCAGCGCCCGCTCCACCGAGCCCAGCAGCAGCCTGCCCGCCCTGGTCAGCCGGACCGTCCGGCCCTGCCGGGCCAGCAGCCGCACCCCGAGCTCGGCCTCCAGCCGGGCCACCGAACGGGACAGGGTGGGCTGCGGCATGCCGAGCAGCTCGGCCGCCCTGGTCACGTGCTCCAGCCGGGCCACCGCCGCGAACTGGGTCAACTGCGGTGCCAGCGCCGCGACATCGCTCTCCGGGCCGAGTTCGGCGAGGGCCTTGGGCGGTGAACTGCGCTCATGCTCCATGGCATCGATTCTCGCCGTTCCATGCATTGGACGCATCAGACGGGACGGGTCTAGCGTCGTCGTCATGCCGCCTGCCAGTACCGGGGCACCCGCAGCCGAGCTGCCGGGTGCCCTCCCCCAGCCGTCCCCCACCGCCGACACCCGCCTGCTCCCCGGTGACCGCACGCTGCGCCGGGCCAACCTCGCGCTGTTCGCCGCCGGGGTCGCCACCTTCGTACTGCTGTACTCCACCCAGGGCCTGCTGCCGATCCTCTCCGCCGACCTCGACCTGACGCCCGGTCAGGCCAGCTGGACCGCCTCGGTGGCCACCCTCGGGCTCGCGCTGGCGCTGCTCCCGGCCAGCGTCCTCTCCGACCGGTACGGGCGGACCGCCGTGATGACCGGCTCGGTGCTGGCCGCCACCCTCCTCGCGGTGGCGCTGCCCTTCGCCCCCGACCTCACCACCCTGGTGGTGCTGCGCGGACTGCAGGGCGCCGCGCTCGCCGGGCTGCCGGCCACCGCGATGGCGTACCTGGCGGAGGAGGTGCACCCGAGCGCGCTGGGCTCCGCGATGGGCCTGTACGTGGCGGGCAACAGCATCGGCGGGATGGGCGGGCGGCTGGTCTCCGGCTGGGCGGCCGCCGCCTGGGGCTGGCGCTGGGGGCTGGCCGTCTCGGCCGTCCTGGCTCTGCTGGCCGTGCTGGTCTTCCGGCTGCTGATCCCGGCCGCCCGGCAGTTCCGCCGCAGCCCGGTGGACGCCCGGGCGCTGGCCCGCACCGTGGCCGGGCACCTGCGCAACCCGCTGCTGCTGCGGCTCTACCTGCTCGGTCTGCTCTTCATGGCCGTCTTCGGCGCCGTCTACAACACCGTCGGCTACCGGCTGGTGGCCGCACCCTTCGACCTCCCCGAGTCGGTGGCCGCCTCCATCTTCGTGGTCTACCTGGTCGGCACCGTCTCCTCCGCCACCGCCGGCCGCCTCACCGCCCGGCTCGGCCGCCGCGGCACCCTCTACGTCGCGATCGGCACCACCACGGCGGGCCTGCTGCTCTCCCTCGCCGACTCGCTGGCCGCCGTCCTGCTCGGCCTGGTCCTGATCACGGCCGGCTTCTTCGCCGGCCACGCCACCGCCTCCGCCGCCGTCGGCCGCACCGCCACCACCGGCCGCGCCCAGGCCACCGCCCTCTACCTGATCGCCTACTACCTCGGCAACAGCCTCGGCGGCACCCTCGGCGCCGACGCCTACCACGCCACCGGCTGGCCCGGCGCCGCCACCGTCGCCCTGACGGCGATGACCCTGGCCGCCTGCGTCACCCTCTACGCCACCCGCCGGGCGATCGCGGCCAGTACAGTCCAGGTATGAGCATCGACCCGGCCACGTACGCCCGGCTGCGCGAGATCGCCGACAAGCTCCCGCAGGTGCCCGGGATCGGAAAGATCGAGATCGCCAACGGCGAGATCGTCATGATGATGTCGCCGGTGCGGCGGCACGAGCTCGCGGTGCTCCGGCTCGCACGACAGCTCGACGCCCAACTCCCCGGCACGCACCCCGGGTTCGTGGCATTCGCGGGTGCAGACCTGGAGGATGTCGGATTGGGCCGCCTGCGCCGTCCGGACCTGATGGTCTTCGCCGAGCAGGCACTCGAGGGCGAGCAGCCCGCGCTCCTTCCGCACGAAGTCCTGCTCGTGGTCGAGGTCGTCTCCCGCTCCAACCCCGAGAACGACTACGAGGACAAGGTCCACGACTACGCCGCGATGGGCATCCCGCACTACCTGCTGGTCGACCCCCGGGACGGCACCGGCATCGTGCACTCGCAGCCGGGCTACGCCTCACGCGAGAAGTTCGTCTTCGGCGACACCGTCACCGTGGGCCCCTGGCGCCTCGACACCTCCGGGCTGCTCACCTACTCCTGACGACGCGTGAGGCCGGGCACCCCTCCACGGGGTGCCCGGCCTCGGTGCACGGTCAGGCGATGCGGTCCAGGACGATCGGGTTGGCGGTGAAGGGGGTGCCCTCGGGGGAGATGGTGACGCCGCCGGTGAGGGCCTCGATGGCGTAGTCGTAGCGCTCGGGGGTGTCGGTGTGCAGGGTCAGCAGGGGCTGACCGGCCGTCACCTTGTCGCCGGGCTTGGCGTGCAGCTCGACGCCGGCGCCGGCCTGCACCGGGTCCTCCTTGCGGGCCCGGCCGGCACCGAGGCGCCAGGCGCAGACGCCGACGGCGTAGGCGTCCAGGCCGGTGAGGACGCCCGAGGAGTCGGCGGTGATGACGTGCTGCTCGCGGGCGACCGGGAGCGGGGCGTCGACGTCGCCGCCCTGGGCGGTGATCATGCGGCGCCAGTGGTCCATCGCGGAGCCGTCGCGCAGCGCCTCGGCCGGGTCCTTGCCGTGCACGCCCGCGGCGGCCAGCATCTCGCGGGCCAGCGCGACGGTCAGCTCGACCACGTCGGCGGGGCCGCCGCCGGCCAGCACCTCGACGGACTCCCGGACCTCCAGCGCGTTGCCCGCGGTGAGGCCGAGCGGGGTGGACATGTCGGTGAGCAGGGCGACGGTGTTGACCCCGGCGTTGGTGCCCAGGCCGACCATGGTGCGGGCCAGCTCGCGGGCGTCGTCCAGGTTCTTCATGAAGGCGCCGGAGCCGACCTTGACGTCCAGGACCAGCGCGCCGGTGCCCTCGGCGATCTTCTTGGACATGATCGAGGAGGCGATCAGCGGGATGGCCTCGACGGTGCCGGTGACGTCGCGCAGGGCGTAGAGCTTCTTGTCGGCGGGGGCCAGGCCGTCGCCGGCCGCGCAGATGACGGCGCCCGCGTCGCGCAGCACGGCCATCATCTCCTCGTTGGAGAGCAGCGCCCGCCAGCCGGGGATGGACTCCAGCTTGTCCAGGGTGCCGCCGGTGTGGCCGAGGCCGCGGCCGGAGAGCTGCGGGACGGCGGCGCCGCAGGCGGCGACCAGCGGGGCCAGCGGAAGGGTGATCTTGTCCCCGACGCCACCGGTGGAGTGCTTGTCGGAGGTGGGCAGCGGGAGGGCGGAGAAGTCCATCCGGACGCCGGAGCGGATCATCGCGTCGGTCCAGCGGCTGATCTCACGGAGGTTCATGCCGTTCAGCAGGATCGACATGGCCAGCGCGGACATCTGCTCGTCGGCGACCTCGCCGCGGGTGTAGGCGTCGATCACCCAGTCGATCTGAGCGTCGGTCAGCTCGCCCCGGTCACGCTTGGTCCGGATGACGGAGATGGCGTCCATGAGGGTTTCTCCAGGTGGTTCTGGGTCAGGAAATGCGAAGAGTGTCGCGGGGGAAGCACTCCCCCGCGACACTCTACGCGCGTAACAAGCTATCCAGCTAGAGCCGTTCCGGACCGAAGGCGTCCGGCAGGACTTCACTCATCGGGCGTACCCCGGAGGGCAGCTCGACGAGCAGTTCGGGCCCGCCGTGCTCGAAGAGCAGCTGGCGGCAGCGCCCGCAGGGCATCAGCAACTGCCCGGCGCCGTCCACGCAGGTGAAGGCCACCAGCCGGCCGCCGCCGCTCAGCTGCAGCGCCGAGACCAGGCCGCACTCGGCGCACAGCGAGAGCCCGTACGAGGCGTTCTCCACGTTGCAGCCGGTCACCGTGCGGCCGTCGTCCACCAGGGCCGCGGCGCCGACCGGGAACTTGCTGTAGGGCGCGTACGCGTGCCCCATCGCCTCCCGGGCGGCCGCCCGCAGTGCCTGCCAGTCGATCTCCTGGGCCGTCGTCACTTGCCCTAGCCCCGGCGGTAGATCTGGCCGTCGGCCTTTGGCATCCGCAGTCGCTGGGAGGCCATCGCGAGCACCACCAGGGTGATCACGTACGGGGTGGCCACGATCAGCGCGCGCGGCACCGTGTCGGTGGTGGCGAACCAGAGCGCCAGACCGCCGGCCACCACGAAGGTGATCGCGGCGCCCTTGAACTGACGGCGGTACAGCTTCCAGAGCGTCAGCAGGGCCATCGCGATGGAGACCGTCAGGATCAGCACGTGCACCGAGTCCGGGTCACGGAGCTGGAGGCTGTCGGTGAAGCCGAACAGGCCCGCGCCCATGGCCAGACCGCCGGGCATCCAGTTGCCGAAGATCATCGCGGCCAGACCGATGAAGCCGCGGCCCTGGGTCATGCCGTCCTTGTAGAAGTGGGCGGCGACCAGCGAGAGGTACGCACCGGCCAGGCCGGCGAAGGCACCGGAGGTGATGACCGCCAGGTACTTGTACTTGTAGACGTTGACGCCCAGCGACTCGGCGGCGGTCGGGTTCTCACCGCAGGAGCGCAGCCGCAGGCCGAAGACCGTGCGCCAGAGGACGAAGTACGAGGCCACCAGGAAGACCGCGGCGATCACCACGACCACCGACAGGTTGGTGACCATGCCGCCCAGGATGCCGGCCACGTCGGAGACCAGGAACCAGTGGTGCGCCTCGATCTTGTCCAGCCACTCGGACAGGCCGGGGACGGTGATGTACGGCAGCGGGTCGGCCGGCGGGGACTGGTTGGCGCCCGCGCCGAATGCCACGTAGTCGCGGTAGTAGATCCGGTTGACGTACGCGCAGATGCCGGGGATCAGCAGGTTGATGCCGACGCCGGAGACGATGTGGTCGACGCCGAAGGTCACCGTCACCAGCGCGTGCAGCAGACCGCCGAGCGCGCCGCCCGCCATGCCGGCCAGCAGGCCGACCCACGGGTTGACCAGGTAACCGGCCCAGGCACCGCAGAAGGTGCCCGCCACCATCATGCCTTCGAGGCCGATGTTGACCACGCCGGCCCGCTCGGACCAGAGACCGCCGAGACCGGCCATCGCGATCGGCACGGCCGCGCCGAGCGCGGCGGTGACCTGCCCGGAGGAGGTCAGGCCGTGGTTGCCGGTGGCCATGCCCACGGCGGAGAACAGCACCAGGACGCCGGCGATCAGCAGCAGCACGACCGGCCAGGTCAGCTTGGACTTCTTGGCGGGCGAGGCGCCCGGCGACTTCGGCCGGGCGGCAGTGGCGGTGCTCATGCGGCCACCTCCTTCTTGGCAGCGGCGGCCTGGGCGGCGAGCTCGGCGCCGACCTTCTGCTGCTGGCGCTTCAGACCGTAGCGGCGCACCAGCTCGTAGGCGACGACGACGCAGATGACGATGGTGCCCTGCATGACGTTGACGATCTCCTGCGGGTAGTCACCCTGGAGGGGCAGCTGGGTGCCGGCGACGTCGAGGAAGGCGAACAGCAGCGCCGAGAAGGCGACGCCGATCGGCGAGTTGCGGCCGAGCAGGGCGACCGAGATGCCGATGAAGCCGAGGCCGGGCTGGATGTTCTGCCCGAAGTAGTAGGAGCTGGACATCAGTTCGGGCAGGCCGATGAGTCCGGCGATGGCACCGGAGACCACCATCGAGGTGATGATCATGCGCCTGACGTTCACGCCCGAGGCGGTGGCGGCGGACTCCGAGCGGCCGGTGGCGCGCAGGTCGAAGCCGAACCGGGTGCGGTTCAGGGTGAACTGGAACAGCACGCCCACCACGATCGCCACGACGATGAAGCCCCAGAGGGTGCCGCCGGCGGTCTCCAGCGTGAAGAAGTGGCTGGACTGCGAGATCGGCTCGGTCTGGATCGAGTTGGTGGTGCTGCCCTTGTTCGGCGCGAAGACGCCCGGCACCAGCAGCAGACCGACCACCGCGGTGGCGATGGCGTTCAGCATGATGGTCGAGATGACCTCGCTGACACCCCGGTAGACCTTGAGCAGACCGGCGATGCTCGCCCACATGCCGCCGACCAGCATCGCGGTCACCAGCAGCAGCGGGATCTGCAGGAAGGACGGCAGGTCGACCTGGCTGCCGACGAAGGCGGCGAACAGCACGCCCAGCTTGTACTGGCCGTCGACGCCGATGTTGAAGAGGTTCATCCGGAAGCCGAACGCGGCGGCGGCACCGGCGAGGTAGTACACGGTGGCGCGGTTCAGCGTCAGCACCTGGCCGTCGGAGGCGGTGCCGTAGTCGAACATCACCTGGAAGGCCTTGAACGGCTCCTTGCCGGAGACCGCCAGCAGGACGACGCAGATCAGCATCGACAGCAGGATGGCCAGCACGGGGGCGGCCAGGCCGAGCAGGATCTTCTCGGCGTCGAACCGCTTGGCCGCGGGCTTCGCGGCCACGGGGTTGGGACTGGTCATGTGGGTTACTCCCCCGCCTGCGCGGCGTCGTCGGTGGCGCCGTCGTCGCTGGGCTGTGCTGTGGTGGGCGGCGCGGCCTCGGTGATCTCGGCGACGAACGCCTGGGCCTCGGCGACGGCCTCCGGGTCCGACTCGATGTGGCCGCTGGCCGCACCGGTCATCGCGGTGCCCAGGTCCTCGGCGGTGACGGTGGCCGGGTCGGCGTCGGCGACCAGGCGGCCGCGGTAGATCACCCGGATGTGGTCGGAGAGGCCGATCAGCTCGTCCAGGTCGGCGGAGATCAGCAGCACCGCGAGGCCCTCGCGCTGGGCGGAGCGGATCTGCTCCCAGATCTGCGCCTGCGCGCCGACGTCCACGCCGCGGGTGGGGTGGGCGGCGATCAGCAGCTTGGGGTGGTGGCTCATCTCGCGGCCGATGATCAGCTTCTGCTGGTTGCCGCCGGAGAGCGAGGCCGCGGTGACCTCGATGCCGGGGGTGCGGACGTCGTACTCCTCGACGATCCGCTGGGTGTCCTTGCGGGCGGCGGCCGGGTCCAGCAGCACGCCCTTGGAGTTGGGGGCCTCGGTGACGTGGCCGAGGATCCGGTTCTCCCAGAGCGGGGCCTCCAGCAGCAGGCCGTGCTTGTGCCGGTCCTCCGGGATGTAGCCGATGCCGGCCTCGCGGCGGGCCCGGGTCAGGGTCCGGCTGAGGTCGGCGCCGTCCAGCGTCACGGTGCCGCCGTCCAGCGGCAGCATGCCCATGATCGCCTCGACCAGCTCGGCCTGGCCGTTGCCCTCGACGCCGGCGATGCCGAGCACCTCGCCCTTGCGGATGCGCAGCGAGACGTCGTCCAGCACCACGCGCTCGATGCCCTCGGCGTCGCGCTTGGCGATCCGCAGGCCCGTGGTCTCCAGCATCACGGTGTCGGTGACGGTGGACTCGCGGCTCTCCGGGGAGGGCAGTTCGGCGCCGACCATCAGCTCGGCGAGCTGACGGGCCGTCACGGTGCGCGGGTCGGCGTCGCCGACGGTGGTGCCGCGGCGGATCACGCTGATCGCGTCGGCCACCGAGAGCACCTCGTGCAGCTTGTGCGAGATGAAGATGACGGTGACGCCCTCGGCCTTGAGCTCGCGGAGGTTGTCGAAGAGCGCGTCGACCTCGTGCGGCACCAGGACGGCGGTGGGCTCGTCCAGGATGAGGATCTTGGCGCCCCGGTAGAGCACCTTGAGGATCTCGACGCGCTGACGGTCCGCCACGCCGAGGTCCTCGACCAGCGCGTCCGGGCGCACGCCCAGGCCGTACTGGTCGGAGATCTCGCGGATCTTCGCCTTGGCCTTGGCTCCTATCCCGTGCAGCTTCTCGCCGCCCAGGACCACGTTCTCCCACACCGTCAGGTTGTCGGCCAGCATGAAGTGCTGGTGGACCATGCCGATGCCGCGCGCGATGGCGTCGCCGGGAGTGTTGAACTCGACCTGCTCGCCGTTGATGGCGATGGTGCCCTCGTCCGGCTTCTGCATGCCGTAGAGGATCTTCATCAGGGTCGACTTGCCCGCGCCGTTCTCGCCCATCAGGGCGTGCACGGTGCCGCGGGCCACGGTGATGTCGATGTCGTGGTTGGCCACGACGCCCGGGAAGCGCTTGGTGATGCCGCGCAGTTCGACGGCCGGTGACGCCGTCCCCGCGCTGGGGTTGCCGCCCTGGGGGGTCGGGGCGGGGTCGGAAGCGGTGATGGCGATCTCCTGGTGGTCACAGGGCGCGTCGTTGCGCTGGAGATGGCGTGCGTACGCGGGCGGGGGCGCGCGTACGTGCGGGTGGAACGGGACGGGGCCCGGCAGAGCGCGTTCGCGCGCCCCGCCGGGCCCCACCCTGATGCTCAATCATGCGCGCCGGACGCGTGGACCGGCGGCAGGCTGAGGGGGTGTCAGCCGAC
This sequence comes from Kitasatospora sp. NPDC001664, assembly GCF_053596675.1. Lineage (NCBI taxonomy): Bacteria > Bacillati > Actinomycetota > Actinomycetes > Kitasatosporales > Streptomycetaceae > Kitasatospora > Kitasatospora sp. NPDC001664. Next base: position 100,026 of record NZ_JBSFGS010000015.1, on the reverse strand, counting down.
GGTGGTCGGGATCTTCGTGGCACCCGAGGTGATCTGCGCGGTGGCCGCGTCCAGCTTCGCCTGGATGTCGTTGATGAAGCCGCCGGTGGTGGCCAGCGAGACGCCCTTCTCCTTCAGGTCGAAGTTCTTGGTGCCGGTGAGCGGCGAACCGTCCTTGATCGACTTGACGTAGGAGAACACCGCGGTGTCGACGTTCTTCACCATCGAGGTGAGGATGCGGTCCTTGTACTTGGCCAGGGCGGGCTGGGCGGCCTGGTCCGAGTCGACGCCGATGGCCCACTTCTTGGCGTTGAAGACGGCCTCGATGGCGCCGTTGCCGGAGGAGCCGGCGGCGGAGTAGATGACGTCCGCGCCCTTGTCGAGCTGGCCCTGGGCGGCGTCCTTGCCCTTGCCCGGGTCGTTGAAGCCCGAGAAGTCCGGCGGGGTGGTGAGGTAGGTGGTCTCGACCTTGATGTCCGGGGTGACGGACTTGGCGCCCGCGATGTAGCCGGCCTCGAACTTCTTGATCAGCTCGGACTGCACGCCACCGATGAAGCCGATGTGCTTGGCCTGGCTCTTCGAGGCGGCGGCGACGCCGGCCAGGTAGGAGCCCTCCTGCTCGGAGAAGGTCAGCGAGGTGACGTTGCTCGGCTGGGTGGCGGAGCCCGAGTCGATGATCGCGAACTTGACGTTCGGGTTGTCCTTGGCGACCTTCTCGACGGCGGCCTGGTAGACGAAGCCGACGGCGATGACCGGGTTGTAGCCGGAGGAGACCAGGCTCTTCAGGCGGGTCTCCTTGTCGGCCTCCGCCTCACCGGTCTTGGCCTCGGCCTCGGTGACCGCGACGCCGAGGTCCGACTTGGCCTTGTCCAGGCCACGGGCGGCGGAGTCGTTGAACGACTGGTCGCCACGGCCGCCGATGTCGTAGGCCATGCCGACCTTGATGCCGGAGGTGCCGGCACCGGCGCTGTTGGTGGTGTTGTTGTCGGTGCTCTTTGCGCCGCAAGCGGCGAGCGAGGCGATGCCCAGGGAACCCGTGAGCACAACCGCGGCGAGCTTCATGGAACGGCGCAAGGGAGTATCTCCTTCTCACACACCCGTTTGGCGTGGTCGAGCGCCACCGTAACGCGCGTAGAACACGGTTGTGTCACGGCTCCGACGAGCATTCGGGTTGTTATCAAAACGTGGTCCTATGTCCGGACGAAACGGACAAATGACCACGCTCGACGCACCCTCGTGTCACTACTCGATGGTAGTGAAGCGGCCACTCTACGCCGCCGAGGTGACCCCCGTCTCAGACTCGCCCGTACTCCAGGGCCAGCGCGCAGAAGAGCTCGACCCCGACCGCGATGGAGCGTTCGTCCACGTCGAAGCGGCCCTGGTGGAGGTCGCGGACGGTGGTCTCGTGCGGGGCGCGGACGCCGAGCCGGGCCAGGGCGCCGGGGGCGTGCTCGAGGTACCAGGAGAAGTCCTCGCCGCCGAGGCTCTGCTCGGTGTCCTCGACGACGGGGCCGTTCCCCGCGGCGAAGCGGCCGTTCATGGCGGCCTCCAGCTGGGCGATCGAGGTCTGCTCGTTCACGACGGGGGGCACGCCGCGGTGGTAGTCCAAGGTCCACTTGGCGCGGTAGGTCTCGGCCAGCCGGCCGGTCAGCTCCTCCAGCGCGTCGGGGGCCTCGCGCCAGCCGGCCAGCTCCAGGCAGCGGACGGTGCCCTCCAGCTCGGCGTGCTGGGGGATGACGTTGGGCGCCGAGCCGGAGGCGATCCGGCCCCAGACCAGGCTGACGCCCCAGCGCGGGTCCATCCGGCGGGAGAGCGCCGGCGGCAGGTCGGCGGCCAGCCGGGCGACCGCGGTGACCAGGTCGGTGGTCAGGTGCGGGCGGGCGGTGTGACCGCCGGGGCCGTCCAGGTGGAGGGTGAGCCGGTCGCAGGCGGAGGTGATCGCCCCGACCTTGAGCCCGACCCGGCCGACCTGGACCTTGGGGTCGCAGTGCACCGCGAAGATCCGCCCGACGTCCTTCATCCCGCCGGCCTCGATCACGTCCAGCGCCCCGCCCGGCATGACCTCCTCGGCCGGCTGGAAGACCAGCCGGACCGGCTGGGTCAGCTCACCGGTGCGGGCCGCCTGGGCGAGCACCAGCGCGGTGCCCAGCACCACCGAGGTGTGCACGTCGTGGCCGCAGGCGTGCGCCCGCCCCGGCAGGGTGGAGCGGTACGGGGCCTCGGTCTTCGCGTCGTCGATCGGCAGCGCGTCGATGTCCGCGCGGAACGCCAGGAACGGGGTGCCCGACTTGGTGCCCGGCGGCACGATGTCCACCGTCATGCCCGTGCCGCCCGGGAGCACCTTCGGCGTCAGCCCGGCGGCGAGCAGCCGCTCGCGGAGCAGCCGGGTGGTGCGGAACTCCTGCCGGCCCAGCTCCGGGTGCCGGTGCAGGTCGCGCCGGAAGGCGATCAACTCCGCCTGGTAGGCCCGTACCCGCGCACGCAGATCGGAGCCGGGACGGGCAGGCGTGAGGGTGGCCCGGGCGCCGGGCTGAGGATCGTTCACCTCAACAAGACTAGGCCGGTGAACGGCTTTTGGCCCGACTTCCGTCAGATCGGTCCCCGGATGGGTGCATACCGGCCGCACAGGTGGGTATGACATACCGTTTCCGCCTTCCCGGTGATCACTGCCCTGTGCAACGACCGACCCCGGCACGGGACACGGCGCCTGACCGACCCTCAGGCGCCCGGCCCCCTCGGTCCCCTCGGCCCGCTAGAACCGCTCGGACGGCGTGTACGTGCCCCAGACCTCGCGCAGCGCGTCGCTCACCTCTCCGACGGTGGCCCGCGCGGCCAGCGCCTCCCGCATCGGGTACAGCACGTTCCCGGTCCCCTCGGCCGCCTTCCGGAGCGCCGTCAGCCCGCGCTGCACCGCCGAACCGTCGCGCTCCGCACGGAGCTTGGCCAGCCGGGCGGCCTGCTCGGCCTCGATCGCCGGGTCCACCCGGAGCGGCTGGTAGGGCTCCTCGGCGTCCAGCTGGAAGCGGTTCACCCCGACCACGGTGCGCTCCCCCGCGTCGGTCTCCTGCTGCACCCGGTAGGCGGTGCGCTCGATCTCGCCCTTCTGGAACCCGCGCTCGATGGCGGCCACCGCACCGCCCATGTCCTCGATACGGCCCATCAGTTGGAGCGCCGCCGCCTCCACCTCGTCGGTCAGCGACTCCACCACGTAGGACCCGGCGAACGGGTCGACGGTGGCCGTGACGTCGCTCTCGTACGCCAGGACCTGCTGGGTGCGCAGGGCCAGCCGGGCGGCCTTCTCGGTGGGCAGCGCGATGGCCTCGTCGAAGCTGTTGGTGTGCAGCGACTGGGTGCCGCCGAAGACCGCGGCCAGCGCCTGCACCGAGACCCGGACCAGGTTCACCTCCGGCTGCTGGGCGGTGAGTTGGACCCCGGCGGTCTGGGTGTGGAAGCGCAGCATCAGCGACTTGGGGTTGCTGGCGCCGAACTCCTCGCGCATGACGCGGGCCCAGATCCGGCGCGCGGCGCGGAACTTGGCCACCTCCTCCAGCAGCGTGGTGCGGGCCACGAAGAAGAAGGAGAGCCGGGGGGCGAAGTCGTCCACCTCCATCCCGGCCGCGATCGCGGTGCGGACGTACTCGATCCCGTTCGCCAGCGTGAAGGCGATCTCCTGCGCGGGATCGGCCCCGGCCTCGGCCATGTGGTAGCCGGAGATGGAGATGGTGTTCCAGCGCGGGACCTCGGCCCGGCAGTAGCGGAACACGTCCGCCACCAGCCGCAGGCTGGGCTTGGGCGGGAAGATGTAGGTGCCCCGGGCGATGTACTCCTTCAGCACGTCGTTCTGGATCGTGCCGGTGAGCGCGGCGGGGGCCACCCCCTGGCTCTCGCCGACCAGCCGGTAGAGCAGCAGGAGCACGGACGCGGGGGCGTTGATGGTCATCGAGGTGGAGACCTCGCCCAGCGGGATGCCGCGGAACAGCACCGCCATGTCCTCGACCGAGTCGACCGCCACGCCCACCTTGCCGACCTCGCCGGCCGCGAGCGGGGCGTCCGAGTCGTAGCCCATCTGGGTCGGCAGGTCGAAGGCGACCGAGAGGCCGGTGGTGCCGTTGGCGATCAGCTGGCGGTAGCGGGCGTTGGACTCGGCGGCGGTGCCGAAGCCGGCGTACTGCCGCATGGTCCACGGCTTCCCGGTGTACATGGTCGGGTAGACGCCGCGGGTGAAGGGGTAGCGGCCGGGCTCGCCGAGGCGCTCCTGCGGGTCCCACCCATCGAGGGCCTCGGGGCCGTAGACCGGCCGGATCGGGATGCCGGACTCGGTGTGACGGTCTGCCACGGGTTACCTCCGGGGGTCGGGACGCGGGCGCTGCGGACACGGGGCGGTGCGGACACGGGCGGTGCGGACGCGGGCTGGTGCAACCGTGGCGCACCAGCCCCTCCTACCCCAAGGGGGCGCACCCCCTATCCACCCCCTGATCCACCGAGCGGCGGGCCGTCACCCTTTGGAATGATCGAACCGGCAGACGACCGGACCAGCAGGGAGTGGGACATGACCGAACGGAAGGTGGCCGTGGTCACCGGCGCCAGCAGCGGCATCGGCGCGGCGACGGCCCGGCGGCTCGCGGCGGACGGCTTCGAGGTGGTGGTGACCGCCCGCCGGACCGAGCGGATCGAGGCGCTGGCCAAGGAGATCGGCGGCCGCGCGTACACCGTGGACGTGACCGACCGGGCGCAGGTGGACGCCTTCGCCGCCGAGGTCGGCCCGGTGGACGTGCTGGTGAACAACGCGGGCGGCGCGATCGGCGCCGAGACCGTGGAGGCCGGCGACCCGGCCGACTGGCTGGCCATGTACGAGGTGAACGTGCTCGGCGTGCTGCACGTGACCCAGGCGCTGCTGCCCGCGCTGCGGGCGAGCGGCGACGGCACGGTGCTGGTGCTCAGCTCGACCGCCGCGCTGACCGCGTACGAGGGCGGCGGCGGCTACGTGGCCGCCAAGCACGCCGCGCACACCATCGCCGCGACCCTGCGGCTGGAGCTGAACGGCGAGCCGATCCGGGTGATCGAGATCGCCCCCGGCATGGTGAAGTCCGAGGGCTTCGCGGTCACCCGCTTCCGGGGCGACGAGTCCAAGGCGGCGGCGGTGTACGCCGGCGTGGCGGAACCGCTCACCTCCGAGGACATCGCCGACACCGTGTCCTGGGCGGTCACCCGCCCCTCGCACGTCAACATCGACCTGCTGGTGGTCCGGCCCCGCGCCCAGGCGGCCAACCACAAGGTGCACCGGACGTCCTGAACCGCGGACGGCCTGCTCAGGGGGGCCGCCGGCGCCGGGCGGGCGCCGGCGGCTCCCCTCAACGAGCATGACAACGTTACGACTTGATAGCTCGATCGAGTGAATTCGACGCGACCTCTCCTCAACTGACGAACCCTCAACTACCGTGGTGCCGCTGCCCGGGCGGTCCACGGGACGCCAGCCCTCCGGCCCGGCAGTCCGGTCCTGTCAAGGGCCGCTGAGCACCTACGTTTCGTCTCTGGAGCATCCCCCCTTCCCGCCCTCACGAGGAGGACCCGCTGGCCAGCGACATCCCGCCGCAGCAGCTCGACGAGCCGCTGCTGGTGCCGTCCCTGCTCGGGCTTCACCGCTTCAACGAGGCCGACCCCGGCGCAGCCGAGGAGGCCCTGCTGGCCTGTTGCGGAAGCCACCGCTGGGCACTGCGGCTCACCGCCCACCGCCCGTACCCCGACATAGAGTCCCTGCTGGCCGCCGCCAGCGAGGCCTCCTACGACCTGCGTCCGGCCGACCTCGCCGAGGCCCTCGCCGACGAGAGCTGGATGCCGCAGCCCCTGCTCGGCATGCGGGCCCCCGGGAGCCAGGCGGCGCACACCGCCCTGCGGGCCGCGCACGCCGCGTACGAGGCCCGGTACGGCCACGTCTTCGTGGTCTGCCTGGACGGCATCGACCCCGAGGAGATGCTCGACACCGTCCTCACCTCCGTCCGCACCAGGCTCGCCAACGAGCCGGACGAGGAGCGCCTGGTCGCCGCCGAGGAGCTCCGACGGATCGCTCTGACCCGGCTGGAGCACCTGGTCGGCGCCTGAGCCGCCGTCAACACCGGCCCGCGGGCCCGCCCCGCGACACTCCCGGGGCGGGCCCGCGGCGCTCGGACAGGGCCGTCGGGAGTAGGCCGGATTAGGCCGTGCGTGCCTGATGGATCACACCTGACACCCCCGGAGGCGGTTCACCGCACGGCGTCGATAGGATGCTGGCGGCCGGAGGACCGTACCGGCCGGGCTGACCGACACCGAAGCCGGCCGAGCCCCCGATCCGCTTCCGGAGGGTTTTTCCGTGCCGGCTGGAACGCTGTACCGCGGCCGGGAAGGCATGTGGAGCTGGGTGGCTCATCGAGTCACCGGCGTCCTCATCTTCTTCTTCCTGTTCGCCCATGTCCTCGACACCGCGTTGGTTCGGGTGTCGCCCGAGTCGTACGACACCGTCATCGCGACCTACAAGACCCCGTTGGTCAACCTGATGGAGTACGGCCTGACGGCCGCCATCCTGTTCCACGCGCTGAACGGTCTCCGGGTCGTCGCGGTGGACTTCTGGTCCAAGGGCCCCAAGTACCAGAAGCAGATGCTCTGGACCGTGGTCGGCGTCTGGGTCGTGCTCCTGGCGGCGTCGTTCTACCGCATCCTCGAGCACACCCTCCTCTCCTGGTTCGGGAAGTGATCGGCGATGGCTGAGACCAACGAGACCCTGGTGGTCCCCTCGCTCCAGGCCCACACCGGCCAGGGCCTGGGCACCGGCAACCCGGCCGACGCCTTCGTCGTCGAGCCCGCCCGTGCGCGTACCAAGAAGACCCCTCGGCGTACCCGCACCAACTTCGAGATGCTCGCCTGGCTGTTCATGCGCCTGTCGGGTGTCCTGCTGGTCGTCCTGATCCTCGGTCACCTGCTGATCATGCTGGTGCTCGACGGCGGCGTTTCGAAGATCAACTTCGCCTTCGTCGCCGGCCGCTGGGCCTCGCCGTTCTGGCAGGGCTGGGACCTGTTGATGCTCTGGCTCGCCATGCTGCACGGCAGCAACGGCATGCGCACGGTCATCAACGACTACGCGGAGAAGGACTCCACCAGGCTGTGGCTGAAGACGCTGATGGGCGCCGCGACCGTGTTCACGGTCCTGCTCGGCACCCTGGTGATCTTCACCTTCGACCCGAACATCTAATCGGCCGGCCAGAGGCGACGAAGACCTGATGCAGATTCACAAGTACGACACCGTCATCGTCGGCGCCGGTGGCGCGGGCATGCGCGCGGCCATCGAGTCGACCCAGCGCAGCCGCACCGCGGTGCTGACCAAGCTCTACCCCACCCGGTCCCACACCGGCGCGGCCCAGGGCGGCATGTGCGCCGCCCTCGCCAACGTCGAGGAGGACAACTGGGAGTGGCACACCTTCGACACGGTCAAGGGTGGTGACTACCTGGTCGACCAGGACGCCGCCGAGATCATGTGCAAGGAGGCCATCGACGCCGTCCTCGACCTGGAGAAGATGGGCCTCCCCTTCTCCCGCACCGAGCAGGGCCGGATCGACCAGCGCCGCTTCGGCGGTCACTCCCGCAACCACGGTGAGGCGCCCGTCCGCCGCTCCTGCTACGCGGCCGACCGCACCGGTCACATGATCCTCCAGACGCTGTTCCAGAACTGCGTCAAGCACGGCGTCGAGTTCTTCAACGAGTTCTACGTCCTCGACCTGCTGATCGTCGACGGCAAGACCTCCGGCGTGGTCGCCTACGAGCTGGCCACCGGCGAGATCCACGTCTTCCAGGCCAAGGCCGTGGTGTTCGCCTCCGGCGGCACCGGCAAGATGTTCAAGGTCACCTCGAACGCGCACACCCTGACCGGTGACGGCCAGGCCGTCGCGTGGCGCCGGGGCCTGCCGCTGGAGGACATGGAGTTCTTCCAGTTCCACCCGACCGGCATCTGGCGGATGGGCATCCTGCTCACCGAGGGCGCCCGCGGCGAGGGCGGCATCCTCCGCAACAAGGACGGCGAGCGCTTCATGGAGCGCTACGCCCCGGTCATGAAGGACCTCGCGTCCCGTGACGTCTGCTCGCGCGCGATCTACACCGAGATCCGCGAGGGCCGCGGCTGCGGCCCCGACGGCGACCACGTCTACCTGGACCTGACGCACCTTCCGCCGGAGCAGCTGGACGCCAAGCTCCCGGACATCACCGAGTTCGCGCGGACCTACCTCGGCATCGAGCCCTACACGGACCCGATCCCGATCCAGCCCACCGCGCACTACGCCATGGGCGGCATCCCGACCAACGTCGAGGGCGAGGTGCTGTCGAACAACACCGACGTCGTCCCCGGCCTCTACGCCGCCGGCGAGGTCGCCTGCGTCTCGGTGCACGGCGCCAACCGCCTGGGCACCAACTCGCTGCTGGACATCAACGTGTTCGGCCGCCGCGCGGGCATCGCCGCCGCCGAGTACGCCTCGAACCACGACTACGTCGAGCTCCCGGAGAACCCGGGCCAGTTCGTCCAGGACATGGTCGACCAGCTCCGCGAGTCCGAGGGCACCGAGTCGGTCGCGCAGATCCGCAAGGAGCTGCAGGAGACCATGGACACCAACGCCATGGTCTACCGCACCGGCGAGACCCTGAAGCAGGCCGTGGCCGACGTCGCCGCGCTGCGCGAGCGCTTCAAGCACGTCGCCATCCAGGACAAGGGCATGCGGTACAACACCGACCTCCTGGAGGCCATCGAGCTGGGCAACCTGCTCGACCTGGCCGAGGTGCTGGCCGTCTCCGCGCTGGCCCGCGAGGAGTCCCGCGGCGGTCACTACCGCGAGGACTTCCCGACCCGCGACGACGAGAAGTTCATGCAGCACACCATGGCCTACCGCGAGGTCGCCGCTGACGGCAGCACCTCGATCCGCCTGGACTACAAGCCGGTCGTCACGACCCGCTACCAGCCGATGGAGCGTAAGTACTGATGAGCACTCCGACCGTGGAGAAGCACTCCGCCGCCCTGGACGCGGCCGAGGCCGGCGGCACCAAGCTGATCACCGTCACCCTGCGGATCCGCCGGTTCAACCCGGAGGAGCTGCCGGACCCGGTGTGGGTCGACTACCAGCTGGAGATGGACCCGAAGGAGCGCGTCCTGGACGCCCTCAACAAGGTCAAGTGGGAGCAGGACGGCACCCTCACCTACCGCCGTTCCTGCGCGCACGGCATCTGCGGCTCCGACGCCATGCGGATCAACGGCCGCAACCGGCTGGCGTGCAAGACCCTGATCAAGGACGTCAACCCGGAGAAGCCGATCACGATCGAGGCCATCAAGGGCCTCGCGGTCCTCAAGGACCTCATCGTGGACATGGACCCGTTCTTCCAGGCGTACAAGGACGTCATGCCGTTCCTCATCACCAAGGGGAACGACCCGACCCGGGAGCGCCTGCAGTCCGCCGAGGACCGCGAGCGCTTCGACGACACCACCAAGTGCATCCTGTGCGCCGCGTGCACCTCGTCCTGCCCGGTCTTCTGGAACGACGGCCAGTACTTCGGCCCGGCCGCCATCGTCAACGCGCACCGCTTCATCTTCGACTCGCGCGACGAGGGTGCCGAGCAGCGCCTGGAGATCCTCAACGACCGTGAGGGCGTGTGGCGCTGCCGCACCACCTTCAACTGCTCCGAGGCCTGCCCCCGTGGCATCGAGGTCACCAAGGCGATCCAGGAAGTGAAGCGGGCGCTGGTCACCCGCCGCTTCTAGGCTCCGCCCGCCTACGCCTGAGGGCCCGTCCGGTTTTCCGGGCGGGCCCTCAGGCGTGATTCCGCCTACTTCAGCAGGCCGCGGTCCCTGGGGGCGGTGGTGCCGTCGAACACCAGCAGGTGGCGGTCGGCGGTGACGGCGTAGAGGTTGCCGTCCGCCGTGCTCTCCAGGGTCGGGTACTGCGCGACCGGGAAGGAACCGACCACCGTGCCGTTCGCCGGGTCGGCGAGGGCCGAGAAGTCGTACGTCCCGTCGGCCGCCTTCGGCACCGCGTACGCGCGGAGCTGACCGGTGCTCAGCTCCCGGGCCCGCAGCGTCAGCGAACCGTCGGCCGCGGTGGCGCCCTCGATCAGCTGCCGGCCGGCCCAGGCACCGCCACTGCTCAGCTTCTTGACGGTGCGGTAGCGGTACATGATGCCCGGGTCGGTCAACAGCACCAGGTCGTCGCCCTCCACCGCGAGCAGCGAGGAACTGGTGCGGGCACCGAGCTTGCCGAGACCGATCAGCTGGGTGGTGGCGCTCCAGTCCGCCGCGACGCCCTCGGGGCGGACGGCCGGACGGGTACCGGTGATCAGCGTGGCGCCCTGCGCGAACTCGCCGAAGTCCGTGTTGCGGTAGACACCGAGGTAGGAACCGCCCCTGCCGGTGGCCAGCAGGTCGGCCACCGGCTCGTGGTTGTCGTAGCCCCGGCTGACCAGCTCGAAGCCGTCCCACCCCCGGCCGTCCGGGGCCTGGAAGGCGGGGACGACCGAGGTCGGGGTGGTGCCGGTGCCGGCGGTGCTGATCACTTGGAGGTTGCCCGCGGTGTCCGGCAGCAGGATGTCCGCCACCGCGTCGCCGTCCACATCGCCCGGAGCGCTGACCGGGTTCGGGTTCGAGGGGGCGTAGAAGGTGTAGGCGGCCGACTGCGAGACGTTGCCCGCCGCGTCCATGGCCTGCACGGTGAGCACGTTGGTGCCCCACTGCGTCGGCCGGACCTCGACGGTCGGTCCGGCACTGACGCCGGGGCTCTGGCAGTTCCACCCGACGCTCGGCGTGCGGAGCGTGAACTGGAAGCAGACGGCGTCCGTGCTCCGGAGGGTGAAGGTGCCGTACTGGCCGGCGTACTTCTGCGCCGTCTGCCCGCTCCCGGAGGCCGGGAAGTCGGTGGAGCTCACCGTCGGGGTGCCGGGCGGGGTGGTGTCGACGCCGAAGGCGCACTTGGCGGTGGGCTTGCCGCCGCCCTGCGGCCAGAAGCGCCACTCGTAGCGGTGCCCGTCGGTGAGTGCGTCGGTGGTGACGGCCAGCTTGCCGTCGGTGGCGTCGATCTGACGGTCCACCAGCTTCCGGTCGGTCGTCACGTCCCACAGGCCGAAGCGGGCGGCCGTGCCGGTGGTGGTGCCGGTCAGGGTCGGGGTGGGCGAGTTGAGCCGGTCGGCGGTGCAGGCGGCGGTGACGGTGTCGTGGTCGGCGGCCACCGCGGCCGGGGCCGGGAAGGCGGCGGCCAGGACGGTGGCGACGGCAAGGGTCCGTCGGGAAATGGACATGCTGAGGATCCCCCCGGAAGCGGCGGGGTGCGTCGTGCACGCACCCGGCGGAGATCCTGGCAGTGGCCTACGACAGCGGCAAAGCAATTACCCCCGGCGCAGGGCGCGGAGGCTGCGGACGCCGAGGGTGCCGATGGCGAGGCCGAGGAGGAGGGAGGTGACGGCGAGCAGGAGGTGGACCCAGAAGAAGGCGGTGGGCTGGGAGTGGTCGCCGTTGACGAAGGCCTGGCCGCCGGAGTCCTTCCAGAGGTTCTTGACGAAGGTGGTCCAGATGAACAGGGACCAGACGCCGAAGGCGGTGAGGAACCAGGAGGCGAGGCGGCCGAGCTTCATGACGGGGGCGTCCTTTCGGGGGGTCGCATCCAGTATGCGGAGTGGGCCGGACGGCCCAGCGCCGGGTGCCCGTTCGGGGGAGGCGGACGGCGTGGTGGGCCGGAGGGGGGCCGGGGCGGGTACGTTCCGCGGGTGCCGAACGTCCGTCAGTCCACGTACCGCCTGGCCGCGCTGGCCCTCGCCGCACTCTGCTGCACCGCCGCACTGCCCTGGCAGGAGCCGCCGCCGGGGATGTCCGCGGTGGGTGGGGAGCTGCTCGGGCGCACGGGCGTGCAGGTCGCGCCGCAGGCCGGGGCGCCGGCCCTGCCGACCGGGCTGACCGGGCAGTCCTGGCTGGTGGCGGACGCCGGCAGCGGTGAGGTGCTGGCCTCGAACAACCCGCACTGGCGGCTGCCCCCGGCCTCCACCCTGAAGATGCTGTTCGCCGACACGGTGCTGCCGAAGCTGGACCGCAACGCCGTGCACCGGGTCACCGACGCCGAGCTGCTGGGCTCGGGCCACGGCAGCAGCCTGGTGGGGATCAAGGAGAACCTCGACTACCGGGTGGAGGACCTCTGGCGCGGGGTCTTCCTGAGCTCCGGCAACGACGCGGTGCGGGTGCTGGCGCACATGAACGGCGGCATCGAGGTGACGGTGGACCAGATGCGGGCCCGGGCGAAGGAGCTGCAGGCGCTGGACACCTCGGTGGTCACGCCGGACGGCTACGACATGGACGGCCAGCTCTCCTCGGCCTACGACCTGACCCTGTTCGCCCGCGCGGGGCTGCGCAATCCGGAGTTCCGGGCGTACTGCTCCACCCGGGACGCCCAGTTCCCCGGCGCGGTGGACAAGGCGACCGGGCAGCGCGGCTCCTTCGGGATCGCCAACACCGACCGGCTGCTGGGCAAGTACCCGGGCCTGTTCGGGGTGAAGAACGGCTACACCACCAACGCCGGCGCCACCTTCACCGGCGCCGCCGAACGCGGCGGCCGGACGCTGCTGGTGACGGTGATGCACCCGGCCGACTACCAGCGGGTGTACGAGGAGACCGCCGCGCTGCTCGACTGGGGCTTCGCGGCCGCCGGGAAGGTGACGCCGGTCGGGCAGCTGGTCGGCGGCGGGGCGGCGGCGGGGCCGGCCGCGGCGCAGGGGCCGGACCAGCCGCCGCAGCCCGCGCCGGTGGAGCGGGCCGGGGCCCCCGCCGGGTCGGGCGGGGGCCCCGGGTGGGTGACCGCCGGCTTGGTGGTGCTCGCCGGGGCGGCGGGGGCCGGTTGGTGGTGGTGCCGGCGGGTCAGTGCAGCGCGCGCCGGACGGCGCGGGTGACCATCGGCGGGAGCAGGTCGAGCGCCAACCGCCGGGCGGTGGAGCGCCGGCCGCCGGCCGACGCCGCGGTCGGGGCGTCGTCCCAGGCGAGCCGGTGCACCACGAGGCCGTTGATGTGCTCCTCGTCGAGGCGGAAGCCCTCGGCCCGCCAGTCGCGTTCCAGCAGCGTCGCGGTGAGCGCCGCCTGGTCGCCCCAGGTGCCGTAGAACTTCTCCGGGGTCAGGCAGACCGGCTTGAGGCCGTGCACGTAGACCGCCTCCCAGACCGCCGCCGAGACGCCCGGGGTGTGCGGCGAGCGGTAGTCGTCCAGCACCACCAGGCCGTCGGGGGCGAGCGCGGCCCTGGCCACCTGGATGTCGCCGGCCACGTGCTCGTACAGGTGCGAGGCGTCCACGTGGACGAAGCGGCAGCTGCCCGCCGGGATCCGGCCGTCGGCCAGCACCGAGGTCGGCGCCTGCACCACCTCCGGCAGCTCCTCGTGGAAGGCCAGGTAGTTGACCTCGAACGCCCGACGGGTCAGGGTCTTCCGGTACGACATCGCCATCTCGGCCGTGTTGTCCTCGTCCGGAGCCTCGGAGTCGAACAGGTCACAGACCGTGAACCGCTCACCCGACTGCAGGTAACGACCCATCAGGATCGCGCTGCGGCCCAGGTAGCTGCCGAGCTCCAGCAGGTCGCCCTTGAGGCCGGAGGCGGTCTGACGCTCCAGCAGCCAGCCGAACAGCTGCTGGTCGGCGTGCCAGAACCAGCCGGGCACGTCCTCCAGACGGGTGGGTGGCGGGGGGAGTCCGGGCAGGTCGGCCGGGTCGTCGGCACGGGTGGTGGAGCTTGGATCGGCGCTGATCACGGGGGTCTCCAGGGGGTTGCCGCGGACGGGGGTTCCGCTGCAGGTGGTTCTCGCCCACGTGGTGGCAGGGCGAGCGTGGCGGTGATCCTAGCCACATCCCGGCGGTTCCGGCAGGGGGCGTTCAGGGGGTTTCGGCGGCCGGGGCCGGCTCGGCCGACTCCAGCAGGGCCCGGGCCCGCTCCCTGGTCCGGGCCCGGGCCGCCTCCGGGTCGGCCAGCGCCGTCCAGGAGGCGCAGTACATCAGCAGCCGGGAGACGAAGTTGATCCAGAGCAGCAGGGCGACCGGCACGCCGAAGGCCCCGTACAGGCTCTTGCCGGCCACCGAGCCGAGGTAGGACGAGAGCAGCAGCTTGAGCAGCTCGAACCCGACCGCGCCGATCAGCGCCCCGGTGACCAGGGCCCGCCGCTCCAGGTGGTCGGTGATCCGGGGGAAGGGTCCGAGCAGGTAGCTGAACAGGACGAAGTCGGCGCCGACCGCGATCACGAACCCGACCGCCGTCAACAGCCAGCCCACGCCGTCCAGTTCGAGCCAGTCGGCGGCCCGCCGGGCCAGCGTGGTGGCCACCGCCGAGGCACCCAGGGAGACGGCCGTCACCAGACCGAGGCCGAGCAGCACGGCGCAGTCCCAGAGCTTGCGCAGCACCGGGTTGCCGTCCTCCTGGGGCAGCCGCCAGATCTCCCGGACGGAGCCGCGCATGGTCTCCACCCAGCCGAGGCCGGAGATCAGCAGCAGCACCCCGCTGATCACCCCGACGGCGTTGGCGTTGGCCACCAGGGCGGGCAGGTCCAGCGCGTCGGAGAGGCCGGGCAGCTGCTCGGCGATGTCGTCCTGGAGCTGCCGCACCCGGCTGTCCGAGAGGGTCTTCACCGCGATCGCGAAGGCCACCGTGAGCAGCGGGAAGAGGGCCAGGAAGCCGAAGAAGGTGACGGCCCCGGCCAGCCGGTTGCCCTGCACCTCGTTCATGTGCGCGTACGCCAGCCAGGGGCGGCTGCGCAGCACCCGGGCCACCAGCGGGCCGACCACCGGGAGTCTGGTCAGGAAGTCCACGCCGTCACCTCGCCCTGCTCCGCCCCCGGTCGGTCCGGGCCGGGTCCCTGTATACCGGCCCGGCGGCCGATCCGCGCGGAAGCGCTCCGTCCGACGCCCCGTCGGTCCGGCCGGCCAGTCCGTCCGGTCAGCCCCGGTGCCGGGCCCGGCGGATCGCCGCCGCGACCACCGGCGGGAGCAGGTCGGCCGCCATCTGCCGGGCCACCGCCGCCGGCCGGCGGGCGGCGGCGGCCCGGGCACGGCGCTCGGCCAGGTCCTGTGCGGCCCGCAGCGCCGAGGCGGCGGCGGCCTCGGCCGCGGCGGCGGCCTCGACGGCCTTCGGGTCGGGGGCGGGCGGCGCGTTGCGGGGCCGGGGGAAGGCGGTCGGCCGGGTGGGCTTGCCGTCGAGCCGCAGCACCCGGTGGCCGCCGATGGTGTCCACGTTCAGCCAGCAGCCCTCGGCCCCGCCGCCGACGGCCAGCAGCTCCTCCTGGAGCGCGGTCGGATCGCCCCAGGTGCCGTAGAACTTGCACTCCGTCAGCAGAGCCGGCTTGAGGCCGTGGTCGAAGACCGCCTCCCAGATCGCCGCGCCCACGCCCGGGCAGTGCTCGGACCGGTAGTCGTCCAGCACCAGCAGGCCGTCGGGGGCGAGCGCGGCCCTGGCCACCTGGATGTCGCCGGCCACGTGCTCGTACAGGTGCGAGGCGTCCACGTGGACGAAGCGGCAGCTGCCCGCCGGGATCCGGCCGTCGGCCAGCACCGAGGTCGGCGCCTGCACCACCTCCGGCAGCTCCTCGTGGAAGGCCAGGTAGTTGACCTCGAACGCCCGACGGGTCAGGGTCTTCCGGTACGACATCGCCATCTCGGCCGTGTTGTCCTCGTCCGGAGCCTCGGAGTCGAACAGGTCACAGACCGTGAACCGCTCACCCGACTGCAGGTAACGACCCATCACGATGGCGCTGCGGCCCAGGTAGGCGCCCAGCTCCAGCAGGTCCCCGTGCTGGCCGATGCGCTCCTGCCGGGTCAGCAGCCACTCGAAGGAGTGCCGGTCCTCCTCCCAGAACCACCCCGGGACGTCCTCGAGGCGGGCCGGTTCGGCCAGGGTGACGGTGCTCATCGACTGCTCCTCACGACACTGCGGTGGACCGCCGTGGGCGGCCTGACCGGAGCAACGACCCGGGGCCGTCCGGGTGACCCTCCCGTTCGGGTGGGACGCCGGGCGCGAGGTTGACGACCGCGGCGCGGCCCGCACAGCCGGGGGTCGCACGGCCGGACGGTAGAATCGCGCCGAAGCTGTGTGCCCGGCGGGCGTCCGTCCCCGGACACCCACCGCTCGCACGTCCCCGATGAAAGGCCCGCGCAGCCGATGGCCCCCCGCCTCTCCGTCGTCGTCCCGATCTACAACGTCGAGCGCTACCTCGAGGAGTGCCTGGACTCCATCGCCGCCCAGACCTTCACGGACTTCGAGTGCGTGATGGTGGACGACGGCTCCAAGGACGGCAGCGCCGCCATCGCGGACGCGTACGCCGCCAAGGACTCCCGCTTCCGCCTGGTCCGCCAGGAGAACAAGGGCCTCGGCGCGGCCCGCAACACCGGGTACCGCCACATCGACCCGGACGGCGAGTTCCTCAACTTCGTCGACAGCGACGACACCCTGCCGCCCAGCGCCTACGAGCTGATGATCGGCACGCTGGACGAGACCGGCTCCGACTTCGCCACCGGCAACGTGCTGCGCTTCCGCGCCGTCGGCTACTACCAGTCCGGCGGGCACGTCAAGCCGTTCCGGGAGACCAGGCTCAAGACCCACATCACCGAGATCCCGGCGCTGGTCACCGACCGCACCGCGTGGAACAAGGTCTACCGCCGCTCCTTCTTCGACGCGGCCGGCGTGCTCTACCCCGAGGGCATCCTCTACGAGGACGCCCCGGTCAGCGTCCCGCACCACTACCTCGCCAAGAGCGTGGACGTGCTCTCCGAGCCGATCTACCACTGGCGCGAGCGCGAGGTCGGCGAGATGTCGATCACCCAGATGCGCTTCAACCCCAAGGGCCTGATCGACCGGGTCAAGTCGATGGAGCTGGTCCGCGCCTGGCTGCAGGCCCGGCCCGAGCCGGAGTTCAAGGAGTACCTGCGCTCCTACGACGAGAACAACCTCGTCGAGGAGATCCCGATGTTCTTCTGGTCGGTGCTGGACGGCGACGAGCCGTACCGCGAGGCCTACCAGGTGCACGTCTCCCGGCTGCTCCGGGCGATCGGCCCGGAGCAGGTCCGCAAGCTGCGCGCGCCGCTGCGCCTGAAGTACCACCTGACGGTGGCGAACCGGATGTCCGAGTTCATCGACCAGATGGAGTTCGAGAAGGACAGCAACGGCGCCGCCCCGGCCCGCGGCCTGCTCCGCCCGTACGCCGACTACCCGTTCCTGCGCGGCGGCCGCCGCAGCGTGCCCGCCGACGTGCTGCGCCTGGACAACGCGCTGGTGATGCGCAGCCGGCTGTACGAGACCGCCTGGGAGGACGGGAAGTTCCGGCTGACCGGCCACGCCTTCCCCGAGCACCTGGGCGCCGAGAACCGGCACGACATGGTCAAGGTGCTGGTCCTGCGCGAGGCCAAGGGCCGCCGGGTGCTGGCGGTGCCCACCAAGACCGCCTACAGCCCGGAGGCCACCGCCTCCTCCTCCCACGACCTGTACAGCTGCGACTGGGCCGGCTTCTCCGTCACCGTCGACCCCAAGCGGCTCAAGCACCGGGGTCAGTGGAAGGAGGGCCAGTGGCGGGTGCTGATCGCCGGGATCGGCAAGGGCGGCGTCTACAAGGGCCGGATCTCCGGCGGCTGGGCGGACAGCGCCGAGAACCCGCCCTCGCACTGGGTCGACCAGGACGTCCGGATCGTGCCGTGGCTGAACCAGGGCCACCTCTACCTGAAGGTGGAGAAGGTCCGGGCCCGGGTCCTGACGGTCAGTGAGCTGGACGGCACCATCACCATGACCGGCCGGGTGACGGCCGGCGCCGACCTGGCGCAGGCCCGCCTGCGGCTGCTGCACACCGAGTCGGACCGCGAGCTGTTCGTCCCGCTCGAGCTCTCCGCCCCGGTCGGCGACCAGGTCGGGTTCACGGCCGTCTTCCCGATCTCCGAGCTGGCCCAGGTCCGCGAGGCCTGGGACGCGCTGGACCCGGCCGCGGAGGAGCGGACGCGGGACCGCTGGAGCTGTGACATCCACCTCGGCGGCAAGCTCGTCACGCCGATAGTGCTGGACGACCGGGCTCCGTTCGAGCACATCGAGGTGCCCTTCGAGGGCGACGCCCGGGCCTTCCACTCCAAGTCCTCGCCGGGCGGGCACCTGCAGTTCGCCGACCAGGTGCTCCAGCCGGTGGTGGACGGCATCGCCCCGGCCCCGGAGGCGGAGGGCTTCCTGCTCAGCGGCCGCCTGCCGCTGGCCGGCACCCACCGGTACGAGCTGGTGCTCCGTCACCACTGGCGCGAGGAGGAGCACGCCTACCCCGTCGAGATCACCGACGGCCGGTTCCGCGCCACCCTGCCGGCCGTGCCGACCGCCTCCTTCGCGGGCGAGGTGCCGCTGCACAAGGGCACCTGGGAGGTCTTCTTCCGCCCGGCCGGGGCCACCGGCGGCCTCTGGCCCAGCGTCATACTGGCCAAGGAGTCGCACGACTCGTTCCCGTTGGAGATCGAGGCGCGCGGCCGCCGGGTGGTGCTGGAGCGCCGCGTCTACGACCACCTCTCGCTGGAGTCGCACCCCGACCTGCTCCCGGAGGAGCGCAGCGGCTACCGGCAGCGGCAGCAGCGCAACGCCTTCGCCCGGGCCCAGCTCTCCCCGCTGACCGACACCGTGCTCTACAACGTGGGCTTCGGCAGCCACTACGCGGACTCGCCGCGGGCGATCCACGAGGAGCTGGTGCACCGGGGCGCCGCGCTGCGCCACCTGTGGACCAACGACGACCTCCAGGCCGACCTGCCGTCCACCGCCGAGCCCGTCCGGCAGTGGAGCCCCGAGTGGTTCGAGGCCCTGGCCACCGCGAAGTACGTGGTGACCAGCACGCACATGCCCGACTTCTTCGTCCGGCGCCCCGGCCAGGTGGTCCTGCAGACCTGGCAGGGCACCCCGGTCAAGCGGATCGGCCACGACTTCGAGAAGGTCTGGTTCACCGACGCCAACTACCTCAAGGAGCTCGACCGCGACGTCGCGCAGTGGAGCATGCTGGTCTCGCCGAACACCTTCTCCACCGGGGTGATGCGCCGCGCCTTCCGCTTCCAGGGCCCGATCCTGGAGACCGGCTACCCGCGCAACGACGTGCTGCTCTCCAGCGACCGGGAGAAGACCGCCGAGCGGGTCCGCGAGCGGCTCGGCCTGCCCGAGGGCAAGAAGGTGGTGCTCTACGCGCCCACCTTCCGCGAGGACCGGCGCCGCCCGCAGGGCGGCTACCAGCCGGACCTGCGGGTCGACCTGGAAGCCGCCCGGGCGGCACTCGGCGAGGACCAGGTGCTGCTGGTGCGCACCCACGCGGTGATGTGCGGTCAGGTCCCGGGCGCCGGGAACGGCTACGTCTGGGACGTCTCCACCTACCCCGACACGGCCGACCTGCTGCTGATCGCCGACGTCCTGGTGACTGACTACAGCTCGGCGACGGTGGACTTCGTGAACACCGGCCGCCCGGTGCTCTTCTTCACCCACGACCTGGAGCACTACCGGGACAACCTGCGCGGCTTCAGCTTCGACTTCGAGGCCGAGGCCCCGGGCCCGCTGCTGGCGACCTCCGAGGCGCTGGTCGAGGCCCTGGGCAGGGTGGACGCGGTGGCCGCCGAGTACGCGGACGCCTACGCGACCTTCAAGCAGAAGTACTGCGACCTGGACGACGGCAAGGCCGCCGCCCGGGTGGTGGACGCCCTGCTCAAGGGCTGACCCGCCGTCACCTCGAACCCGCCTTCGACCGTGGTCGAAGGCGGGTTCGACGCTTTCCACCGCCCCGGGTGAATCGGGGTCGGCCCGGGCCGACCCCGGTTGACCTGCGGGTTTCGACCGGTATGGGATGGGATCTTCCCTCGTCCCGCCTGCCGGAAGGCGCCCCCTTGTCCGTTCTCCGCACCGTCGGCGTCGTCGCCCAGCGCCGTCCCGAGCCGGCCGCGGAGCACCCGCCCGTACCTCCCTCGTACGGGCTGCGCGAGGTCCGCTGGACCGACGGCCGGCTGGAGCTGACCTGCTCCGCCCACCCCGGGGACCGGGACACCACGCGGCACCTGAGCGCGCGGACCGCGGTGCACCTCACCCGGCCCGGGCACGAGCCGGTCCGGCTGAGGACGCGTCAGCTCCACTGCCCCGAGGTCACCGAGGAGAGCGGCCAGGAGGAGTTCAACCACGACTGGGCGGCCTTCGTCGCGGAGCTCGACCCGGCCCGGCTGCGCGACCCGGCCCGGGCGCACGAGCCGGACGGCGGCTGGCCGGACGCCGAGTGGCTGGTCGAGGTGGTGCTGCCGGTCGCGCTGGGCCTGACCGGGCTGCGCCGCGCCCAGGGCTCGCCCGGCCCGTACTGGTGCGGCTCGGGCGAGTACCCGCCCGCGCACTGGGTGGACCGCGACGTCCGACTGCTGGTGCTCTTCACCGAGCGCGGTCTCACCCTGAAGCTGCACCGGGTCTGGAGCCGCCTCACCGGGCTGCGCGCGGTGGACGGCGGCCTGGAGCTCTCCGGCTGGGCGCACGACGTGCCCGAGGGCACGGTCTACCGGCTGCGCCACCGTGAGGGCGGCGGCGAGAGCCGGCACCCCGTCAGCCCGGACGGCCGGGAGTTCACCGTCCGGCTGCCCTTCGAGGCGCTCGCCCCGGGCGGCGGCGCCGACACCGAGCACCGGGACGGCGAGCACTGGGACACCGAGCACTGGGACGGCGAGCTGCTGCGGCCGGACGGCTCCACCGAGCGGCCGGTGCTGGACGACCGCGCCGTGCCCGGCGGGCTGCTGCTGGCCCACCCGGCCGGCGGCGCCCTGACGGTCAAGCAACTCGCCGACGGCTACCCGCAGTTCCGCCTCCAGCCGGGCGCCGTGCTGGTGGACGCGGTGACCCCGGCCGAGGACGGCTTCCGGCTCGCCGTGCGCACCGAACTGCCCGGCGACGGCCCGCTGGAGCTGGTGCTGCGGCACGGCAACGGCACCGGCGAGGTCCTGGTGCCGGTCGAGCGCGGCACCCGGCTCACCGTGCCCTGCGCCGTGACCGGCTCGGACCGGGCCCGGCGGCCGCTGCGGCGCGGCATCTGGGAGCTGCGGCTGCGGCCGCTCGGCGACCGCTCGGCCGAACGCCCGCTCCAGCTCACCGGCCCCGCCCTGGCCGCCCTGCCCGCCGAGGTGCGGCTCGGCCCGGCGGCCGGCTTCCCGGCCGGCGGGGACAAGCGGGTGCGGCTGCGCGGCCGCTGGCACGACACCCTGATCCTGGACTCCACCCCGGTGCTCGCCCCGGCCGAGCGCAGCGCGTACGCGCAGCACCGGCTGCGCACCTCGGCGTACCCGGCCGCCCGCCGCCGGCCGCTGCGCGAGGCGGTGCTCTACGACGTCTTCGGCGGCCGCGGCTACGCCGACTCGCCGCGCGCCGTGCACGCCGAACTCGCCCGCCGCGGGCTGCCGTTGGACCACCTCTGGGTGGTGGACGACGCCCGGGCCGAGGTGCCCGCCGGGGTCCGGCCGGTGCGGGCCCACGGCCCCGAGTGGTACGAGGCGCTGGCCACCTCCCGCTACCTGGTGGGGAACACGCACTTCCCGCCCTTCCTGGAGCGCCGCCCCGGCCAGGTGGTGGTGCAGACCTGGCACGGCTCGCTGCTCAAGCGGATCGCGCACGACGTCGCCAACCCCTGGCTGGCCGACGCCGGCTACCTGGCCGCGCTGGAGCGCGAGGTGCCGCAGTGGAGCCTGCTGGTCTCCCCCAGCGCCTTCGCCACCCCGATCCTGCGGCGGGCCTTCCGGTACGGGGGCGAGCTGCTGGAGAGCGGCTACCCGCGCAACGACGTGCTGGCCGCCGGCGCGGACCCGGCGGGCCTCCGCCGCCGCCTCGGCCTCCCCCCGGGCAAGCGGGTGGTGCTGTACGCGCCGACCTGGCGGGAGGATCAGCAGCGGGCCGACGGCGACGGCTTCCGGCTCGGCCTGCGGCTGGACGTGGCCGCCGCCCGGGCCGCGCTCGGCCGGGACCACGTGCTGCTGGTGCGCCCGCACTCGCACGTGGCGGAGCCGCTGCCCGGCGCCGGGGACGGCTTCCTGTACGACGTCGGCGACTACCCCGACCCGCAGGACCTGCTGCTGGCCGCCGACGTGCTGGTGACGGACTACTCCTCGATCGTGTTCGACTTCGCCGTCACCGGCCGGCCGGTGGTCTTCTTCACCTACGACCTGGAGCACTACCGGGACACCCTGCGCGGCTTCTACTTCGACCTGGAGGCCGAGGCCCCGGGGCCGCTGCTGCCGAGTTCGGCGGAGGTGGTGGCCGAGCTGCGCGCGCTGGCCGACGGGCGGGGGCCGACGGAGCGTCAGGCCGCCGCGTACGAGCGCTTCCGGGCGGTGCACTGCCGGCTGGACGACGGCGGGGCGGCGGCCCGGGTGGTGGACCGGATGCTGGCCCTCGGGGCCGGCCCGGGCTGACGGCGGCTCGGCCCCGGGCGCCGGTCCACCCCGCTCGGCCCCGCTCAGCCCCGGTGGGCCCCGCTCAGCCCCGGCCGGAGGCGGTGCCGAAGGCGTAGCTGCGCCAGGGGCGCCAGACCTCGTCGGCGCCGAAGCGGGAGATCGCGAAGCCGGTCACCGCGAACCGGGCGTGGAAGGAGCGGACCTTGGCCTGCGCCTCGTCCAGGCCCGGCTCGGCCAGGCCGTGGGCGACGGTGACGTGCGGGTGGTACGGGAAGGCGAGCTCGCGGGCCAGCGGGCCGGAGCGGACGGCGGCCTCCAGGCCGCGGCACTCCTGGGCGCCCTCCTCGACCTTGACGAAGACCACCGGCGAGACCGGGCGGAAGGAGCCGCTGCCCTGGAGCAGCATCCGGAACGGCCGGTGCCCGGCGGCCACCTCGTGCAGGTGGGCCTCGACCTCGGCCAGCCGGGCCACGGCTATCTCGGTCGGCGGCAGCAGGGTGACGTGGGTGGGTATGGAGCGGGCGGCCGGGTCGCCGAGCGCGGCCCGGGCGTCCTGGATCGCGGTGCCGTAGGGCTCCGGGACGTGCACGGCCACGCCGATGGTGACGAGCTCCTCGGGGAGCTCGTCACCATCGGGCGTGGTCCGGGTGTCCATCGGGTGGGTGTCCGTCAGCGCTTGGGGGGCAGGAAGCCCATGCGGTCGTAGACGGTGGCCAGGGTCTGCGAGGCCACCTCGCGGGCCTTCTCGGCGCCCAGGCCCAGCACGCGGTCCAGCTCGGCCGGGTCGTCCAGGTAGGTGCGGGTGCGGGCCTGGAACGGGGTGACCCAGTCCGCGAACAGCTCGGCCAGCTCGGTCTTGAGCGCGCCGTACATCTTGCCCTCGAAGTGGGCGACCAGCTGCTCGATCGACTGCCCGCTGAGCGCGGAGTGGATGCGCAGCAGGTTGGAGACGCCGGCCTTGTTCTCCTCGTCGTAGGTCACCACGGTGTCGGTGTCGGTGACGGCGCTCTTGAACTTCTTCGAGCTGACCTTGGGGTCGTCCAGCAGGTTCACCAGGCCCTTGGGCGAGGCGGCCGACTTGCTCATCTTGGCGGTCGGGTCCTGCAGGTCCTGGATCTTCGCCGTCTCCTTGAGGATGTACGGCTTCGGCACGGTGAAGGTGGGCGCGTACCGGGTGTTGAAGCGCTCGGCGAGGTCGCGGGTCAGCTCGATGTGCTGGCGCTGGTCCTCGCCGACCGGGACGGCGTCGGCCTGGTAGAGCAGGATGTCGGCGATCTGCAGGATGGGGTAGGTGAACAGGCCGACCGTGGTGCCGTCGGCGCCCTGCTTGGAGGACTTGTCCTTGAACTGGGTCATCCGGCTGGCCTCGCCGAAGCCGGTCAGGCAGTTCATCACCCAGCCGAGCTGCGCATGCTCGGGCACGTGGGACTGGACGAAGAGGGTGCAGCGCTCCGGGTCGAGCCCGGCGCCGAGCAGCTGGGCGGCGGAGATCCGGGTGTTCTCGCGCAGTGTCGCCGGGTCCTGCGGCACGGTGATCGCGTGCAGGTCGACCACCATGTAGAAGGCGTCGTTGGCCTCCTGGAGGTCCACCCACTGGCGCACCGCGCCGAGGTAGTTGCCCAGGTGGAAGGAGCCCGAGGTGGGCTGGATGCCGGAGAGGACCCGAGGACGGTCCGTGGCCGGACCGGTGACCGCTGCGTTGACCATGGGCGCCATTGTTCCAGCTTCACCGACCGCTCAGGAAACATCCGCCCCCACGGCCTCGGACACTGTGACCGCGCTCACCCTGATCCGTTCGATCCGGCGGCCGTCCAGCTTGGCCACCGCGAGCCGCAGCCCGGCCCCGGTGGCCACCTGGTCGCCGGCGCCGGGGAGCCTGCCGAGCTCGCTGACCAGGTATCCGGCGACGGTCTCGTAGGGACCCTCCGGAAGGGTGACGCCGGTCTCGGCGGCGAAGTCGGCGAGGTTGAGCAGACCGTCCAGCTCCATCCCGCCGCCGGCCAGCCGCCGGGTCGCCGTGGTGTCCAGGGCGTCGTACTCGTCCCGGATCTCCCCGATGACCTCCTCGACCAGGTCCTCCAGGGTGACGATCCCGGCGGTGCCGCCGTACTCGTCCACCACGATGGCCAGGTGGTGGCCCTCGCGGCGCATCTCGCTCATCGCCTCCAGCACCCGCTTGGTGGCCGGGAACAGCCGCACCGGGCGGGTCAACTCCCGGACCAGGCACGCCTGCTCGCCGCGCGCTCCGTAGAGGTCCCGGACGTGCACGAAGCCCGCCACGGCGTCGTAGGAGCCCTCGGTGACGGGGTAGCGGGAGTGCGGGGCCCGGCTGGCCTGCTCGCGGACCTCGGCCAGCGGCCGGTCGGCGTCCAGGAAGGTGACCTCGGTGCGCGGCACCATCACCTCGCTCAGCCGCCGCTCCCCGGCGGCGAACACGTCGGCGATCAACTCCCGCTCGTCGTGGCCGAGTTCGGTGCTGGCCGCGACCAGGTCGCGGAGCTCCTCCGAGCTGGGCCCCGGCTGCTCGCCGCGCAGCCCCCGGACGTAGCCGAGCAGCCGGGCGAAGGGGCGGAGCAGCTCGCCGATCAGGGCGGCCGCCGGAAGGAGCAGGAGCAGGGCGAGGGTCACGGCAGGCAGCATACGGAACGCGCGACGGCCGGGCCGCCCCGCGAGGGGCGACCCGGCCGTCGGGGTGAGCGGGGCTCAGATCAGGCCGAGGGCCTGCACCGCGTCGCGCTCCTCGACCAGCTCGGCGACCGAGGCGTCGATCCGCTTGCGGGAGAACTCGGAGATCTCCAGGCCCTGGACGATCTCGTACTTGCCGTCCTTCGCGGTGACCGGGAAGGAGGAGATGATGCCCGGCTCGACGCCGTAGGAGCCGTCGGAGACGATGCCCATCGAGGTCCAGTCGCCGTCCTTGGTGCCGTTGACCCAGGTGTACACGTGGTCGATGGCGGCGTTGGCGGCCGAGGCGGCCGAGGAGGCGCCACGGGCCTCGATGATGGCCGCGCCGCGCTTGGCGACGGTCGGGATGAACTCGTCGGCCAGCCAGGCCTCGTCGTTGACGGCCTCGGCGGCGTTCTTGCCGTTGACCAGCGCGTGGAAGATGTCCGGGTACTGGGTGGCCGAGTGGTTGCCCCAGATGGTCAGGCGCTGGATGTCGTTCACGGTGACGCCGAGCTTCTTGGCGAGCTGGGCGACGGCGCGGTTGTGGTCCAGGCGGGTCATCGCGGTGAAGCGGTCGGCCGGGACGTCCGGGGCGTTGCGCTGGGCGATCAGGGCGTTGGTGTTGGCCGGGTTACCGACCACCAGGACCTTGATGTCGTCGGCGGCGTTGTCGTTGATGGCCTTGCCCTGCGGGCCGAAGATGCCACCGTTGGCCTGCAGCAGGTCGCCGCGCTCCATGCCGGCGGTGCGCGGGCGGGCGCCGACCAGGAGGGCCACGTTGGCACCGTCGAAGGCGACCGACGGCTGGTCGGTGATGGTGATGTCGCGCAGCAGCGGGAACGCGCAGTCGTCGAGCTCCATCGCGGTGCCCTCGGCGGCCTTGACGCCCTGCGGGATCTCCAGCAGGCGCAGGTTGACCGGGACGTCGGCGCCGAGCAGGTGGCCCGAGGCGATGCGGAAGAGCAGCGCGTAGCCGATCTGGCCGGCCGCGCCGGTGACGGTGACGTTGACGGGGGTGCGAGTCATTTTCTGTCTACTCCAGCGATCGCCAGGGTGCCACGCCCCACCGCGCGCCCGCGCTGGAGCCGAGGACGATCTCTCGACATCGAGAGATCCGGGCGTCAGGTTATCGCAAGCCCGCTGCCCGGCGTGAGCACGGCACTGGCTGATACGTCACAACGGGCACGCACGGCTCCGCGCACCGCGACCGCGCGCGACGGCCCCCGCCGGGGCGGGGGCCGTCGGGACGGGGGCCGTCGGGTTCAGCGGCGTTGGCGGCCGATGAGGTGCCCCATGTTGTCCAGCACCGAGAGCCGCAGCCACGGGTCGGGCTGGGCGATCAGCGTGAGCAGCACGATCACGGCGCCGAGGAAGCCCAGCACGGTGACGTCGGTGAAGCGGCTGCGCACCGCCAGCATGCCGACCTCGGGCAGCACCAGCCGCAGCGCGGCGCCGACCAGCAGCGCGGCCCCGGTCAGCAGCAGCCCGTACTTGAAGTCGCCGAACCAGGTGACGCCCAGGCCGACCACGGCCAGGCCGAGCACCAGCGTTATCGGCCACTGCCGGACCGGCAGCGGATGGCTGCGGTCCAGCGCCGCGGCCGAGCCCTCGGGCGGGAGGGTGCCCGTGGTCTTCACCGGCCGCCGTCGCGACCGGCCCGGCATGGACGCCACCGGGGTCAGCCGTTCGCGGCGCGCTCGGCCGCCACCACGATGTTGTTGAGCAGCATGGCGCGGGTCATCGGGCCGACGCCGCCCGGGTTCGGGGAGATCCAGCCGGCCACCTCGGCCACGCCGGGCTCCACGTCGCCCTGGATCTTGCCCTCGCCGTCCCGACTGACGCCCACGTCGAGCACCGCGGCGCCCGGCTTGACGTCCTGAGCCTTGATCAGGTGGCCGACGCCGGCGGCCGCGACGATGATGTCGGCCTGCTTCAGGTGCTTGGAGAGGTCCCGGGTGCCGGTGTGACAGAGCGTCACGGTGGCGTTCTCGGAGCGGCGGGTGAGCAGCAGCCCGATCGAGCGGCCGACGGTGACGCCGCGGCCGACCACGACCACCTCGGCGCCGTCGATCTCCACCTTGTGGCGGCGGAGCAGCTCGATGATCCCGTACGGGGTGCAGGGCAGCGGGCCGTCGATGCCGAGGGCGAGGCGGCCGAGCGAGGTCGGGTGCAGGCCGTCGGCGTCCTTGGCCGGGTCCATCAGCTCCAGCACCGGGTTCGGGTCCAGGCCCTTGGGGAGCGGGAGTTGGACGATGTAGCCGGTGCAGGACGGGTCGGCGTTGAGCTCGCGGACCACGTCCTCGACCTGCTGCTGGGTGGCGTCGGCGGGCAGCTCGCGCTGGATCGAGGCGATGCCGACCTCGGCGCAGTCGCGGTGCTTGCCGTTGACGTACCAGCGGCTGCCCGGGTCGTCGCCGACCAGCAGGGTGCCGAGGCCGGGCACGACGCCCCGCTCCTTGAGGGCCGCCACGCGGACGGCGAGTTCGGACTTGATCGCGGCCGCAGTGGCCTTGCCATCGAGAATCTGGGCAGTCATGACGCCATTCTCCCGGATCGGAGACGGTGCCCCGGCGCGTGCCACCCGGGTTGCGGTTGCGCCACATTTCGGAACGGACGGTGAGCACCGCTGGACACGGCGGGCACGCCCCAACCACGATGAGGGGACGTGACACACGGGGGGACCGCAGCAGTGAGCAATCCGTACCAGCAGCCGCCGCCTGATCCGTACGGCGGGTACGGGCAGCAGCCGCACCCGCACCAGGCGTACCCCGCCCCGGGGTACCCGCAGCAGCACCAGCAGCCCCAGCCCGGCTACCCGATGGGCCCGATGGCGCCGGTCGGCCCGGTGGCGGAGCCGAACGGCATGGCCAACGCCGCGCTGGCGCTGGGCTTCGCCTCCATCGTCATCTGCTTCTACGGCGCGCTGCTCGGCCCGGTCGGCCTGGGCCTGGGCATCGCCGGCCTCAACCGCTCCCAGCGCACCGGCATCGGCCGTACGCAGGCGATCGGCGGCATCGTCCTCTCCGCCCTCGGCCTGCTGATCGGCATCGCCGGACTGGTCTTCTACGAGACCGTGGCCGAGAACTACGTCCCGTGATCCAGCAGTTGACGACCCGCTGGGCGGGCACGGCGGGCACGCCGCGCGGTGGCGCGCTGCGGGTCGCGGTGCGCGCGGCCGGGGCGGCGGTGGCCGCGCTGACGGTCGCGCTGCTGCACGACGCGCACGACCCCGGCGTGCTCTGCCCGCTGCGCCGCTTCACCGGGATCCCCTGCCCGGGCTGCGGCTCCACCACGGTCTTCATCGAGGCGGGGCACGGCGACCTCGCCGCCGCCCTGCTGGCCAACCCGGTGACGGTGGTGGCCGGCCTCGGCCTGCTGCTGGCACCGCTCGGCCCGGGGCGCTGGTGGTGGGGGCTGTCGAACCGTCACCGGAATGTCCTGATCGGTACCGCTTTAACGGTGTCCTGGCTCTGGCAGTTGCACCGTTACGACTTCCTGCTGCCGTAATCGCAAGGCCTTCTGACGGAAAGTGACCTCCACCGTGTCACTCCGTTCCGCTAATCTCCCACCCGGTCGGCACGTCAACTGCCCGTCCGTCCCAGGGTTCTCCTGTTCCCGTCCCAACCTCACCATCCCGCCCACGGAGGCATTGATGAGCTACCCGCCCGACCCGAACAACCCGTACGGCCAGCAGCCCCCGCAGGGCTACGGCTACCCGCAGCAGGGCGCCCCGCAGGGCCAGCCCGGCTACGGCTACCCGCAGCAGCCCCCGGCCGGTCAGCCCGGCTACGGCTACCCGCAGCAGCCGCAGGCCGGCTACGGCCAGCCCGGCGGCGGCTACCCGAACGCGGGCAACGTGCAGAACTTCTACGCGGGCTGGGGCAGCCGCGTGGTCGCCCGCATCATCGACAGCCTCGTGATCGGCCTGATCCCCGGCATCATCCTGTTCGCGATCCAGCCGAAGACCGAGTACAACGCGGCCACCGGCACCTTCGAGACCAGCGGTGGCGGCGGCGCGTACTACGCCTTCAACTTCCTCTTCACCATACTCATCTGGGCCGTGCTGGCCTGGATGAAGAGCTCCATGGGGCAGTCGCTGGGCCAGAAGGCCGTCAACATCCGCATGGTCCGCGAGTCGGACGGCCAGAAGCTCAGCTTCGGCGCCGCCTTCGGCCGCGAGGCGCTGCACATCCTCGACTACGTCTGCTGCATCGGCTTCCTGTGGCCGCTGTGGGACGCGAAGAAGCAGACCTTCGCGGACAAGATCATCGGCACCGTGGTCGTCAAGGCCAACTGACGTCACGTCACGCAGCGGCCCCGCACACCTCACGGTGTGCGGGGCCGCTTCGCGTCACCGGCCAGGCCGGCCCGGCGAGCCGGGGCTCAGTGGAAGAAGTGCCGGGTCCCGGTCAGGTACATCGTCACGCCGGCCGCCTTCGCGGCCGCGATCACCTCGTCGTCGCGGACCGAACCGCCCGGCTGCACCACGGCCTTGACGCCGCCGTCCAGCAGCACCTGGAGGCCGTCCGGGAACGGGAAGAACGCGTCCGAGGCGGCGTACGAGCCCTGCGCCCGCTCGCCGGCCCGCTCGACCGCGAGCTTGGCCGAGTCGACCCGGTTGACCTGGCCCATGCCGACGCCGACCGAGGCGCCGCCCTTGGCCAGCAGGATCGCGTTGGACTTGACGGCCCGGCAGGCCCGCCAGGCGAAGGCCAGCTCGGCCAGCTCGCCCTCGGAGAGCGCCTCGCCGGTGGCCAGCGTCCAGGTCGACGGGTCGTCACCGGCCGCGTCCACCCGGTCGACCTGCTGCAGCAGGGCGCCGCCGGAGATCGGCCGGACCTCGACCGCGTTGGCCGGGGCCTCGGGAGCGCGCAGCACCCGGATGCTCTTCTTCCGGGCCAGCACCTCGACGGCGCCGTCCTCGTACGCCGGGGCGACGACGACCTCGGTGAAGATCTCGGCGATCTGCTCGGCCAGCTCGACGGTGACCGGACGGTTCACCGCGATCACGCCGCCGAAGGCGGAGAGCGGGTCACAGGCGTGCGCCTTGCGGTGCGCCTCGGCGACGTCCGCGCCGGTGCCGATGCCGCAGGGGTTGGCGTGCTTGATGATCGCGACGGCCGGCTCGGCGTGGTCGTACGCGGCCCGGCGGGCGGCGTCGGTGTCCACGTAGTTGTTGTACGACATCTCCTTGCCGTGCAGCTGCTCGGCGCCGGCCAGGCCGCCGGTGCCGTCGCTGTACAGCGCCGCCTGCTGGTGCGGGTTCTCGCCGTAGCGGAGCACGTTCTCGCGCTCGTACGTCGCGCCCAGGAAGGCCGGGAAGCTCTCGGTGTTCTCGGTGTAGCCCGAGCCCTCGAACCAGGAGGCCACCGCGACGTCGTAGGCGGCGGTGTGCGCGAACGCGGCACCGGCCAGGCGCTTGCGGGTCAGCAGGTCGAAGCCGCCGCCCTGAACCGCCGTCAGCACGTCCGCGTAGCGGGCCGGGTCGACCACCACGGCCACCGAGGGGTGGTTCTTGGCGGCCGCGCGGACCATCGACGGACCGCCGATGTCGATCTGCTCGACGCACTCGTCCGGGGTGGCGCCGGAGGCCACGGTGGCGGTGAACGGGTAGAGGTTCACCACGACCAGGTCGAAGGGCTCGATCTCCAGCTCGGCCAGCTGCGCACGGTGCGACTCCAGCCGCAGGTCGGCGAGCACGCCGGCGTGCACCCGGGGGTGCAGGGTCTTGACCCGGCCGTCCAGGCACTCCGGGAAGCCGGTCAGCTCGGAGACCTCGGTGACCGGCACGCCGGCCGCGGCGATCCGGCCCGCGGTGGAGCCGGTGGAGACGATGGTGACCCCGGCGGCGTGCAGGCCCTGGGCCAGCTCCTCCAGACCGGTCTTGTCGTACACGCTGATCAGCGCGCGGCGGATCGGGCGGACGTCCTCCGAGACGGGGGGCGTGGTGGAGCTGGCACTCATGCCGGAATCCATACCTTTCGGTCCTCGATGCGGTGACCCTCGCGGGCCAGGCGGCCCACGACGTCGACGAGCAGCTGGCGCTCGACAGTCTTGATGCGCTCGTGCAGTGCTTCCCCGCCGTCGGCGTGGTCGGTCTCCTCGACCTCGACCACACCCTGGGCGATGATCGGGCCGGTGTCCACGTCGCCGTCCACCAGGTGGACCGTGCAGCCGGTCACCTTCACGCCGTACGCGAGCGCGTCGGTGACGCCGTGCGCGCCCGGGAAGGCGGGCAGCAGCGCGGGGTGGGTGTTGACGATCCGTCCGGCGAAGGCGGCCACGAACTCCGGGCCGAGGATCTTCATGAACCCGGCGGTGACCACCAGGTCCGGCGCGTACGCGGCCACCGCCGCGGTCAGCGCCGTGTCCCAGGCGGCCCGGTCCGGGTGGTCCTTGATCCGCTGCACGAAGGACGGGACGCCCGCCTTCTCGGCGCGCTCCAGACCCGCGATGCCGTCCCGGTCCGCTCCGACGGCGACGATCTCCGCGCCGTAGGCGGGGGTCACGGCGTCGATCAGCGCCTGGAGGTTGGTGCCCGAACCGGAGACCAGCACCACGAGGCGGGCGGGGCCCGGGGTACGCGGCGGGAAGGTCTGCACGGCGTCGGTCGGGGTGGACTGGGCGGAAGCAGCGGCCACTGCGCGAATCTCCGTCGGTCGGGTGCCCGCTGGTACGTCCACCGTCGGTGGGGCCACTACGGGCGGCGCCTGATCGGGCCGGGAACCTTGCCCGGACCTCGACCGTCACCACGATAACGGCTGGTCGGAGGGCCCTCGTAACCGCCCGGCAACGCTACGCGCGTAGTTGAGACGGGGATCTCGCGGCACGCGGATCGGCCACACCCGTGTGACTCCCGCACACCCCTGCGGGATCATTGACCCGGCCCTCCCGGGTCCGCCCCCGTCCCACCCCCGGCCCGACCACCACGACGAAGGATTTGGCTGACAGATGAGCAGCGGAGACGACACCGGCGAGCGCAACCCGTTCGCGCCGCCGCCGGCGAATGCCCCCGACCGGCCCTGGCAGCCGCGCACCCCGCCGCCCGGCTCCTCCACCCCGCCCGACGGCTCCGGCTCCTCCGGTCCGGGTGAGGGCGGGGACGACCGCGGCCTGGTCCCGCCGCCGCACCCGTGGAGCCCCGGCCACCGGGGCAACGGCTGGGGCACCCCGCCGCCGGCTCCGCCGCAGCCGAAGTTCGACCCCAACGACCCGATCCAGCGCCGCTCCCGGCACGCGCTGATGGCCGGCATGGGCGGCCTCTTCTGCGTGGTGCTCGGCATCCCCTACGTCGCCCTGCTGCTCGGGGCGCTGGCCGCCTACTGGGGCATCAGCACCCTGCGGACCAAGCAGCGCGCCAACCCCGACGCCACGGCCACCCCTTCGGCCGCCGGCCCGCAGCCCGTCCGCCCGCAGACCCCCGCCGCGGTCGGCGGCCTCGTCACGGGCGGCGTCACGGTCCTGTTCGTGCTGGCCTCGCTGGGCGTCACGCTCTACTACCAGGACTACGTGAACTGCGTCAGCAGCGCCCTGACCTCCCAGGCCGTGGACAGCTGCGACGACCTCGCCCCGAGCATCGTCGTCAACCTCTACAACCCGGGGCGGTAGACGCGGCGCGGCCGCTGCGGGTCAGCGGGGAGGCGGGTCCGGCACGGCGGTAGATCCGGCACCGCGGCGGGTCCGGCACGGCCGCCGCGGGTCGTGGTCAGTCGTCGGAGCTGCGGGAGCCGAGCTCGGAGAGGCGGACGAGCGCCGCGTGGGTGGCGCGGCGGGCCCGGGAGAGGTGACGGGTGGTCAGGGCGGGCCAGACCCGGACGAGGAGGGCGCCGGGGACGGTGACGGCGGCCAGCCAGGCGAGGGTGGCGACGGCCGACTGCCAGGGGACGGGGCCGAGGCGGGCCATCCGGTCGGCGGCCAGCGCACCGCCCGCGGCCCAGGCGGCCAGTCCTGCGGAGGCTCCGGCCAGCAGCGAACTGCCCAGCGCGGCCAGGGCGGTGGCCACCGGGTGCCACTCCCCCCGCAGCGCCGCCCGGCCGAGCAGGGCCGCCGGGACCAGCCCGGCCAGCAGCGGCAGGACGCAGACCGCCGGCCACCACCCCGCCGCCCCGCTCTCCGGCAGCAGCGCGAACAGCGGGAAGTCCGGCACCTCGCCGACCCGGGCCCCGAGCGGCGCGACCACCGTCCCCGTTCCGACCGCGAAACCGGGCCCGAGTGCGTAGCCCGCCGCCCAGAGCACGGCGTTGGGCACCAGCAGCGCGCAGGCCAGCGCCAATCCGCCGACCGTCGCAGGCCCGCCGCCGAAGTCCGCCGCCGACCGTCCCGCCGCCCCCAGCCCGAGCAGCACCGTCCCGCCGAACACCGCCGCGCCCGCCCCGACCAGGCCGAGCACGCCCGCCCCGGCGGCCCGCAGCACGGCGGGCCCACCGCCCGTGGGCCTGGCCATGGCCGGCACCCGGTCCGTCCACCGCTCCGGAAGCACGAGGCGGGCGGGCAGCCGCAGCCGGCCGTCCACCGAGCCGACCCCGACCCCGAGCGAGACGGCCACCAGGAGCGCGACCGCCGCCAGATCGGGAAGCGGGCGGGCCCGCAGCTCCCCCTCCCCCGAGCAGTGGGCCACCGCGGCCAGGGCCACCGTCAGGTACCCGGCGCACACGGCCAACGGCGCGCGCCAGTGCAGGCGCTCGCGCCGCCCCAGGCGCTGCCCCGTACGGACCAGCAGCACGGCCGTGACCACGGTGGGCAGCAGCGGGGTGAGGGTCAGCGGAACGCCCGCCGGACCGCGGGCGAGCGGTGCCCCGTGTCCGAGCAGCCAG
The DNA here is from genome assembly GCF_053596675.1 of Kitasatospora sp. NPDC001664. NCBI lineage: Bacteria > Bacillati > Actinomycetota > Actinomycetes > Kitasatosporales > Streptomycetaceae > Kitasatospora > Kitasatospora sp. NPDC001664. The sequence goes on along the minus strand of NZ_JBSFGS010000015.1, from coordinate 66,155 downwards.
AGCGCGCCCGCCACCCGCCCGGCCCCGGCGGCGGTGTCGTCCGCGTACGGGGTGACCACCCAGAGGGCCAGCACCGGCACGGCCACCAGGGCCAGGGTGAGCAGCGCGGTGCGGACTCCGGCCAGCAGGTCGGCGAGAAAGGGGCGGACTCCCAGTTCGCCCGGCAGGCCCAGGATCGGACGGCCCATCAGCTGCGTCATGGGCCTCATGCTCCCAAGATCACCCGTTGTGCCCCGTGAAGAGGCAAAGCTCCGCCGTGTCCCGGATTATCACTTCATGTGCCCAGTCCCGGCTCGACGCCAGCCCGACCGCCCGCCCCGGGGGGCGCGGTGACCTCCCCGGCACCCGCCCGTCCGCAGGCCGACCCGGACCGGCTGCTCCGCCTGCTGACGCCGCGTGAGGCCCAGGCCCTCGCCCTGCTGGCCTCCGGCCGGGACACCAGGACCATCGCGGAGGCCCTCGGCGTCTCCACCGGCACGGCGCGCACCCACCTGCACCGGGCGATGCGCAAGCTCGGCGTGCACACCCGGGCGGAGGCCGTCGCCGTCGCCGCCCGGCTCGCCCCGGCTCCCGCCGCCGCCGCCGCTGACGCCGACGGTGGCGGTGGCGGTGCCGGCGGTGACGCCGCTGCCGAGCCGGAGACCGGGACCGGGCGGGCGCCGGAGCCCACCCCGACACCCGTGCCCGTCGCAGGCGGCCTGCCGGGCGCCGTGACGGAGCCGCGCCCGGAGGGGTTCGAGCAGTTCTGCGCGCTCACCCACGTCCGCCTGGTGCAGCAGACCTTCCTGCTCACCGCCTGCCGCCACCGCGCCCTGCACGCGGTGCACCTGGCCCTCTCGGCGGCCGGCCGGCGCTGGCGGGAGGTGGGGGCGCTGCCGGATCCGGAGGCCTGGGCCCGCGCGTACGCCTTCGAGGCCGCTCAGGCGCCGTGGCACCGCGGCGGCCCGCGCCGAGCCCACCCGCGGCGGCTGCCGAGGCGCCGGATCCGGGTGCACCCGCTGCCGGACGCGGCGGCTCCGGAGCCGGACGGCCTCACCCCGCGCGACCGCGACCTGCTCAAGGCGCTCGGCCGGCTGACCCGCCCTCAACTGCGGGCCCTGGTCCTCCACGACGCGCTCGGACTGAGCGCCGAACAGGTGGCGGCCGAGGTCGAGTCGAGTACCGCGGCGGCGGCCGGGCGGGTGCTCAGCGCGCGGGCGGCGATGGCCGCCTCGGTACCGGCCCTGGTGGGGCCGGACCCGACGGCGGAGGGCTTCGGCGACCACCTGGGCGAGCTGCTGCACCGGGCCGCGGTCCACGGCTGCCCTGCGGCCAAGGCCCCCTCCCCCGGACTGCTCCGGGCACGGGGCCGGCTGCGGTCCGGGCTGCTGACGGCCGCCGCCGGAGTCGTCACGCTGGGCATGACGGCGACGATGGTGGCCACCCTGGCGGGCAACGGTCCGTCAGCCCTCTTCCGGGAGCCCGCACTCGCGCCCCCGTCGGTCTGCTCCACCGCCGACAGCGGCAGCGCGGGGCCCGTCCGGTCGGACGTCACGGTCTGGCCGGGCCTGCTCAGCCACTGGTGCGGCCCGACCCCGGGCAGCTCACTGCCGCTGGGGCCGGCGCCCGAACCGGCTCCGGCCGCAGCTGGGGGTGCCACGCCAGGTGCCGCTGCGGGTGCCGCTACGGCCGAGGGCCTCGGACCGCTGGCCGAGGCGGTGCTGCCCCCGGCTCCTGCTCCGTCGGCGGCTCAGGCTCCGTCGGCGGCGGCATCGGCCGTACCGCTGGTGCCGCCGGTCCCGGTACCGGTCCCCGCCGTGCCCTGCCCGCCGCTGCGGCTCTGCCCGGCTGCCGGGCCCGGCGGGTCCACCGGGCCCGGCCACGCCCCGCTCCGCTTCGAGCTGCCACCCGCCTGACGGCGGGTCACCGGCGGTGGCCGGAACCGGCCCGCGCCGAACCGGGCCGGTCGGCCCGGGCTGGGCTGGGCTCGGCCGGGCACGCATGGCCGGGCAGTCAGGGCCCGGCGGTCAGGGCCGGCTGGGCAGCCAGCCGTGCTGGACGGCCTTGACCCCGGCCTCGAAACGGCTGCGGGCGCCCAGGCGCTCCATCAGATCGGTGGCGGTCCGCCGGGCGGTCCGCTGCGAGACGCCGAGCCGCTTGCCGATCGCCTCGTCGGTGAAGCCCTCGGCCAGCAGCCGGATCGCGGTGGCCTCCTGCGGGGTGAGCCCGTGGACGTCCGGGGTGCTGGAGGTGCCGAGCGGCTGGGCGCTGGACCAGACGTTCTCGAACAGCGCGCAGAGCGCGGTCACCGTCCCGTGCCCGGTGAGCACCACGGCGGCGGCGGCGCTGTCCTCGCCGTTCACCGGGATCACCACGGTGGTCCGGTCGGTGATGATCATCCGGGTCGGCAGCGAGGGTGCCAGCCGGACCTGGCCGCCGCGCGCGGAGATCCACTCGACGTGCTCCACGGTCGGCTGGTTGTTGCGGCAGCTCTCCAGGTAGACGGTGCGCATCCGGACGCCCCGGTCCAGCAGGTCCTGGTTGAGCGGCCGGGACGCCTCCATGCTCTCCCGTGTGTGCGCACCGTCCGGGGCGAAGGTCATCACCTCGTCCTTGACCTCCCGGGTGAGGGAGGAGAGCCTGCCCCGGATGGCGTCCAGCCCGACCAACTGCTCCACGCCCGGGTGCGCGGTGGTCGGCCGCATGTCCGAGTACTCGGCGATCAGCTGGGCGGCGGCTGCCCGGGAGGCCTCGATCCGCAGCTGCTGGGCGGCCAGCTCGGCCTGCTGGCGGGTCATCAGGATCTCCATCCCGACGTCCGGCGAGACCGCGCGCAGTGCCCCGCTCTGTTCGTAGGACGGCCGCACCAGGGCGAGCTCACTGAGCACGTCCAGCGCTGCCCGCACGTCCGCCTCGGCCAGGCCGGTGACCGCCGCCAGACCGGCCACGCCCTCCTGCGGGTGCATCAGCATGGCTCGGTAGACCGCTTCCGAGCGCGTGTCCAACCCGAGAGTCGTGAGCATTTCCCCCACCCAAATCACTCTTCTTACAAAGTGTTCGAAGGATCATTACACGAGACTCCGTCAAGTGACGACCGGGTTTGGACGCTTCGGGCCACGGCCCAGACCGTCCAGCTTTCACCCCTGTTCAGCCGATTCAGGCATTGGCACAGTCGGCTCATGTACCTCATCCACGTCGAACTCCGGCAATCCGCGCAGGGCGCCCAACTCCCCACGGAGACGGCCGAACTGATCCGCGCGACCGCCCGGCCCGAGGACTGCCTGGAGCACGTCGTGGTGCACGGCCGGGTGGTGCCGCACCCCGTGGTCGGGCTCTTCCTCATCGCCGATGACCTGCACCAGGCCGAGCGGCGGGCCGCCGCGCTGATGGACCGCGCGGTGCACCTCCACCCCGCGCTGCTGGGCTGGGGGACGGGCCGCGCGGCCGCCCCGCTGATCGCACCGGCCGTGGAGCTCGGACTGGCCGGTTACGGCCTCGGTGGACGGAACGGTCCAAGGACCTTTCCGTCCACCGGAGATCCCTTCCATCGGCCCTGACCTGCGACGAGAGTAGTGATCGCCGGAAGGGACACCCCACCGGCCGGCCCGGAGGCCGGAAGCGTCACCGCGGGACGCAGGACTCCGGAGCCACTCCACACCCCACTTCTCTCCGAAGGACTCGCCATGCTGCGCACCCACATCGCCAAGGCCGCCGCGGTCGTCGCCCTCGCCCTCGCCGCCGCCGTCCCCGCCCTGGCCGCCCAGAGCGCCCCGGCCGCTGCGGCCACCGCCTCCGGCACCGTCCCGGTCGTCGTCCAGTACGACATGACCTGGCAGTAGGTCGGTGCCCCCGCGGACCGCTGCACCTGCAGGGCAGCCGTCCCGCCACGAACGCCGAAGGACCCGCGCCGGGGGGCGCGGGTCCTTCGGTGTTGCCGTACTGCCGTGCGGTGAGCCTTACTTGGCGATCAGCTCACGGGCCAGGCGGGCGGTCTCGGACGGCGTCTTGCCGACCTTGACACCGGCGGCCTCGAGGGCCTCCTTCTTCGCCTGGGCGGTGCCGGAGGAGCCGGAGACGATGGCGCCGGCGTGGCCCATGGTCTTGCCCTCGGGGGCGGTGAAGCCCGCGACGTAGCCGACGACCGGCTTGGTGACGTACTCGGCGATGAAGGCCGCGGCACGCTCCTCGGCGTCCCCGCCGATCTCACCGATCATCACGATCAGCTCGGTGTCCGGGTCGTCCTGGAACGCCTTGAGCGCGTCGATGTGGGTGGTGCCGATGACCGGGTCGCCACCGATGCCGACGGCCGAGGTGAAGCCGATGTCCCGCAGCTCGTACATGAGCTGGTAGGTCAGGGTGCCCGACTTCGAGACCAGGCCGATCTTGCCGGCCTGGGTGATGTCGGCCGGGATGATGCCCGCGTTGGACTGCCCGGGGGAGATCAGGCCGGGGCAGTTCGGGCCGATGATCCGGGTCTTGTTGCCCTTGGAACCGGCGTAGGCCCAGAACGCGGCGGTGTCGTGCACCGGAACGCCCTCGGTGATGACGACCGCGAGGCCGATCTCGGCGTCGATCGCCTCGACCACGGCGTCCTTGGTGAACTTCGGCGGAACGAAGATCACGGTGACGTCGGCGCCGGTGGCCGCGATGGCGTCCGCGACGGAGCCGAAGACGGGCACCTCGGTGCCGTCGACGTCAACGGTGGTGCCGGCCTTGCGCGGGTTCACGCCACCGACGATCTGGGTGCCCGAGGCGAGCATCCGACGGGTGTGCTTCATGCCCTCGGAGCCGGTCATGCCCTGGACGATGACCTTGCTGTCCTTGGTGAGGAAGATAGCCATGATTCAGTCCCCTTCCTTACTTGTTGGCCAGCTCGGCGGCGCGGTCGGCCGCACCGTCCATGGTGTCCACCTGCTGCACCAGCGGGTGGTTGGCGTCGGTCAGGATCTTGCGACCCAGCTCGGCGTTGTTGCCGTCGAGGCGGACGACCAGCGGCTTGGTGACCGCCTCGCCCTTCTCCTCGAGCAGGGCCAGCGCCTGCACGATGCCGTTGGCGACCGCGTCGCACGCGGTGATGCCGCCGAAGACGTTGACGAAGACCGACTTGACGTCGGCGTCGCCCAGGATGATCTCCAGGCCGTTCGCCATCACCTCGGCGGAGGCGCCGCCACCGATGTCGAGGAAGTTGGCGGGCTTGACGCCACCGTGGTTCTCACCGGCGTAGGCGACCACGTCGAGGGTGCTCATGACGAGGCCCGCGCCGTTGCCGATGATGCCGACCTGGCCGTCGAGCTTGACGTAGTTCAGGCCCTTGGCCTTGGCGGCAGCCTCGAGGGGGTTGGCCGCGGCCTTGTCCTCGAGCTCCTCGTGGTGCGGCTGACGGAACTCGGCGTTCTCGTCCAGCGAGACCTTGCCGTCGAGCGCGATGATCTTGCCGTCACCGGACTTGATCAGCGGGTTGACCTCGACGAGGAGGGCGTCCTCGGCGATGAAGACCTTCCAGAGCTTCACCAGCACGTCGGCGACCTGGTCGGCGATCTCGGCCGGGAACTTGGCGGCCGCGACGATCTCGGCGGCCTTCTCCGGGGTGCAGCCCTCGTTGGCGTCGACGGCGATCTTGGCGAGCGCGTCGGGGTTCTCCTCGGCGACGACCTCGATCTCCACGCCGCCCTCGACGCTGGCCATGGCCAGGAAGGTGCGGTTGGTGCGGTCCAGCAGGAAGGAGACGTAGTACTCCTCCTTGATGTCCGCCGTCTGAGCCAGCATCACCTTGTTGACGGTGTGGCCCTTGATGTCCATACCGAGGATCGCCTCGGCCTTGGCGACGGCGTCGGCCGGGTCGGAGGCGAGCTTCACGCCACCGGCCTTGCCTCGGCCACCCACCTTCACCTGAGCCTTGACGACGGCGCGGCCGCCGAAGCGCTCCGCGATGGCGGCAGCGTCTGCGGCGGTCTCGATGACATCGCCGTCAAGCACGGGCACACCGTGCTTGGCGAAGAGGTCCCTCGCCTGGTACTCGAACAGGTCCACGTGTTTGTCCTTGTTCGTGGTCGCGGATTGTGTCTCTACGAGCGTGCCACGGCAGGATCTTCGCTGCGGGTCGTCGAGGCTGGGCGGGTACGCAGAGACAGCCTTGCGGCCCACACAGCCACGGGCGCACACGTCAATCAACACGCGCGTCACGTCCGCATGGCAGGTTATCCCCGTCCGACCGGCGTGTTTCGCCCGGGGCCCGCTCCGCTTTGGTGAGAACCGTCACAACCGGCCGCCCCGGGCGCGCCGCCCGCGCAGCTCACCGGTGGTCGGGGCGCGCCGTGAGCACCGATCCGTCACCGCTCGTCCGGGTGAATCGTTCGGACACTCCGTCAGTTGCCCCTTCCCTCCGCAGGGCCGTCCGTCAGGTCTGCGGGACCGGCAGCGGCCGGCGCTCGACGGCCGCCGCCATGATCTCGGGGAAGGCGTCCGGCGTGCAGGCGAAGGCCGGACAGCCGAGCGCGGCCAGCGCGGCGGCGTGCGCGTGGTCGTACGCGGGCGCCCCCTCGTCGGAGAGCGCGAGCAGCGCGACGAACTGCACCCCGGCCGCCTTCATCGCGGCCACCCGCTTGAGCATCTCGTCCCTGATGCCGCCCTCGTAGAGGTCGCTGATCAGCACCACCACCGTGTCGGTGGGGCGGGTGATCCGGGACTGGCAGTACGCCAGCGCCCGGTTGATGTCGGTGCCGCCGCCGAGCTGGGTGGCGAACAGGACGTCCACCGGATCGGTGAGCTGCTCGGTGAGGTCCACCACCGAGGTGTCGAAGACCACCAGCCGGGTGGCGAGCGTCTTCATCGAGGAGAGCACCGCGCCGAAGACCGCCGAGTGGACCACGGACGGGGCCATCGAGCCGGACTGGTCCACGCAGAGGATCACCTCCTTCTTCACCGAGCGCTGCGCCCTGGCGTAGCCGACCAGCCGCTCCGGCACCACGGTGCCGTGCTCGGGGAGGTAGTTGGCGAGGTTGGCCCGGATGGTGCGGCCCCAGTCGATGTCCCGGTGGCGCGGACGGGCGACCCGGGCGCTGCGGTCGAGCGCACCGCCGAGGGTGGCCCGGGTCCGGTCGGCGAGCCTGCGCTCCAAGTCCGCCACCACCCGGGCGACCACGGCCCGGGCCGTCTCCCGGGTGGTCTCCGGCAGGGCGTGCTTGAGGGAGAGCAGGGTGGAGACCAGGTGCACGTCCGGCTCCACGGCCTCCAGCATCTCCGGCTCCAGCAGCAGCCGTTCGAGCCCCAGCCGGGTGATCGCGTCCTGCTGCATCACCTGGACCACGGAGGTCGGGAAGTACTCCCGGATGTCACCCAGCCAGCGGGCCACCTGCGGGGCCGAGCCGCCGAGGCCGGCCGAACGGGGGCCCGTGGTGCGGGGGCGGGTGCCGCCCTCGTCCGCTCCCCGGTAGAGCGCGGCGAGCGCGCCGTCCATCGCCGCGTCCCGGCCGGCCAGGGTGCGGCCGGTGCCGTCGGCCTCGCCGCCGAGCACCAGCCGCCAGCGGCGCAGTCGCTCCTGGCGGGCCTGCTCCGTCTGCTGCGGCAACTGCTCCGGCGCCTGCTGTCCGGTGGGCCGAGTGGTCGTCATCAGGCGCTCCTGCGGTCGGTCTGACGGGGGATCCGGGGGTGGGGCGCCGCGTCCGCGGTGCCGACGGCCGCGCCGGCGGAGCCGGTGCCGCTGCTGGTGCCGGAGGTCGCCGTGCCGGCCGACGCCCCGGGCCCGGCCTCGGCCCCGGCGGGCTGCGCCAGGCCGAGGAGGAGGCGGAGCACGGGCAGCGCCGCCTCGGCCCGCTCACCGTCCAGCTCCTCGACGACCGGCGTACCGGCCGGGCCGGCCAGGCCGGCCGCGGCACCGAGCCGGCCTGCCGCGACCTGCTCGCCGACCGTGCGGCGGACCCCGGCCTCCAGGGCGGCGAAGGTCCGGCGCAGCAGCGGCAGCACATCGGTGAACACCTCGTCCGGAACGGTGCTCAGCCAGCCGTCCAGCAGGGCCAGCAGCTCCGGGTCGTGCAGCAGCAGGACGCCGCTGCCGGCCAGGAACCCCTCCACCCAACCGGCGGTGTCCGCCGGTGGGTTGGCGTGCGAGAGCACCAGGCCGAGCTGCTGCCCGGCCTCCGCCGAGTCGATCCGGCCGCCGTCCAGCAACAGCCGCACCGCACGCCCTCGCAGCAGGCCGGGCACCGCGCCCGCCGCACCCGGCCGGGCGGTGCCACCCACGCCCGCCGGCGCCCCGGGCTGACGGCGGGCCAGCGACCGCAGCGCACCGGCCCACCGGTCGGCCAGCGATCCGCCCGGCGCGACCGGTACGCCCCCGGAGGCGTCCTCCCCGGCGCCCGCGCCGCCCGCACCGGCCGCACCGGCCGGGCGACCGCCCGGGACCGCGTCAACGGCCTCACCCGCCCCGCCTGCCGCGTCCGCCGTGAGCAGCGCGACGGCCGCGTGGACGCCCTCGACGTGGCCACGCAGCACCGCCGCCTGCTCCGCGTCGAGCCCCACGCAGGCCGGGGGCAGGCCGACGCAGATCCGGTCGGCCAGGCCGTGCGCCACCGCGGCCAGCGCGGAGCCGTCGGTGCCCCGGACGTCGCCGTAGCGCAGGGCTCGGACCAACGCGGGCAGTGCCTCGGCGAGTTGGGCCACGTCGGTGTCGAGCGCCGCCCGGTCCGCCAACGCCCGCATCACCGGCGGCAGGGCGGCCGGCAGCCCGGCCAGCAGGCAGTCCTCGACCAGCCGGGTGAGCTGCGGCAGGCCGTCGGCCCCCGCCGCCAGCTCGACCGCCCGGCCGGTGGCGGCCGCCTCCACGGTGGTGCCCCACTGGGCCGCCACCGCGATGTCCACCGCGAACTCCGGCTGCCAGTGCAGCCGCCAGCTCTCCCGGAAGGTGCCAGTGGCGCGGACGGCGTCCTGCGTCCGGTGCCCCCAGCGGATCCCGATCAACCGCAGCCGGTGCAGCAGCAGGGAGCGGGCCGCGTCGATCTCCTTCCGCAGGTCGAGGGCGAGCTCGCGCGGCTCGGGCTCCGGCTTCAGCCGCAGGCTGCGCTGCAGGCGGGCGAGGTCCCGCTGGAGCGGCACCGTCGGTGCGCCGTCCGGGACTTCACCGAGCGCGTCGCCGATCACCAGCCGCTCGCGGACCAGCTCCAGCGCGACCTCGGAGCCGTCGCACAGCACGGAGAGGATCGCGTCCAGCGTCTCCGGCAGCCCGGGCTGCGGACGGCCGCGCAGCACGGCGAGCGTCTCGGCCAGCCGGACGGCCTCGATCACGTGCGCGGAGGAGACCGGGTGGTCCTCGGCCCGGAGCAGCTCGGCCGCCCTGGTCGTCCAGAGCGCCAACGCCCGAGAACCGGCGGCGGTCGCCCCGCCGCCGACCGCCGCACCGTCGGCCGGGGCGGGCCCTCCTGACGGGGCGTCGGCTCCGGCGGTGAAGAGGTGGTGGTACCAGCCGGGCGAGTCGATCCCGGCACCGTAGCCGGTGTGCTGGGAGAGCCTGCGGTGCGTCCACGGCACCCAGGTGACCTCCGTCCTGACCTTCTTCGGCAGGGTGGCCAGCAGGGCCCGGTCGTGCGCGACCGTCGGCAGGGTGGCCAGCGCCGGGACGTGCCAGGCGCCGCAGACCACGACGATGCGCCCGTGCCCGGCCCGCTTGGCGGCCCGGAGCGCCTGCCGCATGTACGCCTCGCGCAGCTCGTCCCGGCGCCCGGCCGGGTAGCGCTCGCGCAGCGCCGTCATCGCCTCGGCGACGGCCTGGAACGGGGCCAGCGGATCCGCTCCGGGGCCGCTGCCGGGGAGGCGGTGCTCGATCACGTCCTCCCACCAGGCCTCCGGGTCGGCGTGCCCGGCCGCCGCCGCGAGGGCCCCGATCGGATCGAAGCCCGACGCGTCGTCAGACTCCGTCCCCGCGCCCGCGGACGGCGCGGAAGTGCCCCCCGGCACTCCCGGGCCGTCCGGGGCGTCGACGGTCTCCACGGCGGACGGCCCGTGCTCGGTTCCCGCAGCGTCGGCCGCGGGGCCGGGAGCGGCTTCGGGAGCCGGATCGGGGGCGGGCGCCAGCCCGTACCCGGCCGGCAGGTCGATGAAGGAGACCGGGACGCCGCGCCCGGTCGCGTACCGGATCGCCACCCACTCCGGGGAGAAGGACGCGAACGGCCAGAACGCCGCCCGTGACGGGTCGTCAGCCGCGTGCGCGAGCAGCGCGACCGGCGGCACCATGCCCTCCTCGGCCGCCAGCCCGACCACGGCGTCGGCCTCCGGCGGGCCCTCGATCAGCACCACGTCCGGCCGCAGCCGCTCCAGGGCGGCCCCCACCGCCCGGGCCGAGCCCGGCCCGTGGTGGCGGACGCCGAGCAGGGTGACCTCCGCTGCCGCGCTCATTCCGTACTCCCCTCGTTCGCTTCCCGCCCGTTCCGCCGACCCGCCCCCGCTCAGTGCGCGTTCTCCCGGGCTGCGCGGTAGAAGTCCTTCCAGCCGTCCCGCTCGCGCAGCACGCCCTCCAGGTACTCCTGCCAGACCACCGTGTCGGCGCCCGGATCGCGCAGCACCGCCCCGGCCACGCCCGGCACCACGTCCCCCGCGCGCAGCGCGCCGTCCCCGAAGTGGGTGGCCAGCGCCAGGCCGTTGGTCACCACCGAGATGGCCTCGGCGGTGGAGAGGGTGCCGCTGGGGGTCTTCACCTTCGTCCGGCCGTCGGCGGTGACGCCGGCCCGCAGCTCGCGGAAGACCGTCACCACCCGGCGGATCTCGGCCGCCCCGTCCGGGAGTTGCGGCAGGTCGAGCGAGCGGCCGAGCTGGGCGACCCGACGGCTGACGATCTCGACCTCCTCCTCCAGCGAGCCGGGCAGCGGGAGCACCACGGTGTTGAACCGGCGGCGCAGGGCGCTGGACAGCTCGTTCACCCCCCGGTCGCGGTCGTTGGCGGTGGCGATCAGGTTGAAGCCGCGGACCGCCTGCTGCTCGGCGCCCAACTCCGGTATGGGCAGGGTCTTCTCGGAGAGGATGGTGATCAGGCTGTCCTGCACGTCGGCCGGGATGCGGGTGAGCTCCTCGACCCGGGCGATCTGCCCGTACGCCATCGCCCGCATCACCGGCGAGGGCACCAGCGCGTCCCGGCTGGGCCCGTGGGCGAGCAGCTGCGCGTAGTTCCACCCGTACCGGACGGCCTCCTCGGGGGTGCCGGCGGTGCCCTGCACCAGCAGGGTGGAGTCCCCGCTGATCGCGGCGGCCAGGTGCTCGGAGACCCAGGTCTTGGCGGTGCCGGGGACGCCCAGCAGCAGCAGCGCCCGGTCGGTGGCCAGCGTGGTGACCGCGACCTCGACGGTGCGGCGCGGGCCGACGTACTTGGGGGTGATCACGGTGCCGTCGGGCAGCGTGCCGCCGAGCAGGTAGGTGGCCACCGCCCAGGGCGAGAGCCGCCAGCGCTCGGGGCGCGGCCGGTCGTCCTGGGCGGCGAGCGCGGCCAGCTCGGCGGCGAAGGCGTCCTCGGCGTGCGCGCGGAGCACCTCAGCGGTCTGAGCAGTCATCAAAAGCTCCTCTGGATCGGCCTCAGGGCAGAGCTGTGGCAAGGGAGTGGAGGGGACGTGCTGGGTGCAGAGGCGTCTTCACATGGGCAGCTACCAGCGCGGGCGGACGGCGGGCGGACCTCGGCCCGTCGCCCTGCGAGGACAACGATGCACCCTCGGACTGACAGTCGGGGCAGTCGAACTGACAGATCACCAGTTCGAGTGAACGGCTGTCAGTGCCCCGTCCTAGCGTCGTCCCCATGGATCGATGGACCACCGAACACGTCCTCTCCCTCGCCCCCGACCAGCCCTCCCGCAAGGCCGCCGGCAAGCTCGGCACCCCCGCCCCGTGGTCCGGCACCGGCCTCGGGCGCGGCGCGGTCTGGGGCCAGTGCAGGGGCAGCGGCTCCACGCCCTACCGCACCGTGGTCGAGCTCGGCACGCCCGCCTACAAGTGCAGCTGCCCGAGCCGCAAGTTCCCCTGCAAGCACGCCCTCGGCCTGCTGCTGCTCTGGAGCGGCAGCCCGGAGGCGGTCACCGAGGCCGAGCCGCCGGACTGGGCGGGCGAGTGGCTCGACGGGCGCGAGCAGGCCGCCGCGCGCCGCGCCGCACCGCCCGCCGCCCCCGCCGATCCGGCCGCCGCCGCCCGCCGCGCGGCCCGCCGGGCCGGGCGGATCTCGGCCGGGGCCGCCGAGCTCAGGCTCCGGCTGGCCGACCGCGTCCGGCACGGCCTGGCCGAGGAGCGGCCCGGCGGCTGGGAGGAGGTGGCGGCCCGGATGGTCGACGCCCAGGCCCCCCGGCTGGCCACCCAGGTACGGGAGTTGGCGTACGCGCCGACGGCCGACCGGCTCTCCGAGTACGCCCTGCTGCACCTGCTGGCGGGCGCCGTCGGCCGCACCGAGGAGCTGCCGGAGCCGCTGGCCGCCACCGTCCGCGCCCGGGTCGGCGTCCCGGTGGACACCGCCGAGCTGCTCGCCGGGCCGACGGTCCGGGACCGCTGGCTGGTGCTCGGCAGCCGCGACACCGCCGACGACCGGCTCACCACCCGCCGCACCTGGCTGCGCGGCGCCAAGACCGGCCGCCACGCCCTGCTGCTCTCCTTCGGCGCCCCCGGCCGCTCCCCCGAGCTCGCCCTCCCCACCGGCCACCTGCTGGAGGCCGAGCTCGCCTACCACCCCGGCGTCCGCCCGCTCCGGGCCGTGCTCGGCACCCGGCACGGCGCACCCGAGCCGGAGCTCCCGGCACCCGCCGGCACCGGCCCGGGCGAGGCCGTCGCCGCGTACGGCCGGGCCGTCGCCGACGACCCCTGGGTGGCCTCCTGGCCGGCCGTGCTGGCCGAAGTGGTGCCGGTGCTCGGCCCCGAGGGCTGGCGGCTGACGGACGGTCACCACAGCGTCCCCGTCCGGCCCGGCAGCTGCCCCGAGCCCGCGCTCTGGCGCCTCGCCGCCCTCTCCGCCGGGCACCCGCTCACCGTCTTCGGCGAGTACGGCCACCGCGGCTTCGCCCCCGTCACCGCCTGGTCCCCGGACGGAGTCCCGACGGGGCTCACGCAGTGAGGGGGCGGCCAGCGGCCGGAACGGCAGCGAGGGCCGGCAGGGCAGCGCCTCAGGGGCGCGAGGAACTGCGCGCGGACGGCAACACCTGCAACTGGCTCGCCTGCCCCGACCTCACACTGGTCCGCCTTCCGAACTCGCGCCCCCGCGGCGGAGCCGCACGTCAGCAGAGCCCCGGGCCCCCGGAGTAACCACGTACGTCCCTCGCGTGCGCGACCGCGTACGTCCCACGGACCGGCATGACCGACTTCCCGAACCGACGGAGGGTCAGATGACCACCGACCTCTGGCAGGAGCTGACCACCACCGCCCTGCTCGGCACCGACCGCCGCCCGCTCCCCGCCGGCCCCGACCCCCTGCCCGTGGACCGGAGCGACCCGGCCACCGCGCTGCTCGACCTGGCCGCCGTGGCCACCGTCCGCCGCCGGGCCGGAGCCCTGGCCGATCCGGCCGTCCCGGTGCCCGCGCCCGCCGCGCCCGACCCGCGCCCCGAGCCCTCGCCGTCCGCCGCCCGCCGGCTGGCCGTCCTGCTCAGCGGCCACGGGCCGCACGGCGGCGGCCACGGCACGGCCAACCTCGGCGAGCTGCTGCCGCAGTGGCTCACCGCCGCCCGCGGGCACGGCTACCGCGCCCCGGCCGCCGCCGTCCCCGCCCTGCTGGACGCGGCCCGTGCCCGCAGCGAGCTGCGCCCGGACGTGGTCGCGCTGACCGGCCCGCTGGGCCGCTGGCTGGCGGAGCGGAACCAGGAGTGGAAGTACGTCGGCCGCACCGTCACCGAGGAGCTCGCCCCCGAGCCGGACGAGCGGCTCTGGCAGGAGGGCCTGTTCGCCGAGCGGGTCGGGCTGATCTCCCGGCTGCGCGGCCGCGACCCGGCCGCCGCGCTCACCCTGCTCGAATCCACCTGGGCCACCGAGCGCGCCGAGGACCGGCTGCTCTTCCTGGACGCCCTGCACGAGGGCCTCTCACTCGCCGACGAGGCCTTCCTGGAGGCCGCCCTGGCCGACCGGAGCAAGAACGTCCGGGCCACCGCCGCCGAACTGCTCTCCACCCTGCCGGGCTCGGCCCTGGCCACCCGGATGGCCGGGCGCGCCCGCGCCGCCGTCCGCCCCGAGCTCACCGCCGGGGCCGACGCCCACCGGCTGGCCGTCCGGCCGCCCGTCGAGTGCGACGCCGGGATGCAGCGCGACGGCATAGCGCCCAAGTCACCCACCGGGCGCGGGCAGCGGGCCTGGTGGTTCGGCGAGGTGCTGGCGGCCGCACCGCTCGCGCTCTGGACCGACGACACCGGCCTGACGCCGGATCAGCTGCTCCTGCTGCCGGTCACCGAGGAGGAGGCGGACGACTGGCGGGAGGACCTCCACGAGGCCTGGGCCCGGGCCGCGGTCCGCCAGCAGGACGCCGACTGGGCGCGCGCCCTGCTCGGCCCGCCGCCGCGCCCCGCCACCACCCTGGCCCGCCGCACCGGCCGCGACCGCGCGAAGCCCCGCCCGGCCGGCCAGAACGGCCGAGCCACCAGCGCCACCAGGGCCGCGCAGGCGACCGGCGTGCCCTCCCGCCTGCTCGGCGTGCTGCCCGAGGAGGAGCGGGCCGCCTGGACGGCGGCGTTCATCGAGACCCACGGCCTGGGCGAGGCCTTCCAACTGCTCGGCGCCTGCGCCACCCCGTGGACCCCGCCGCTGAGCACCGCCGTGGTCGCCGCCCTGGAGCGGGCCGCCGCCTCCGGCTCGTACCCGTGGAGCCACAGCGGTGTGCTGGGCATGACCGAGCGGGCCCTCTCCCCCACCACCGCCCCGGCCGTGGCCGCCCTGGCCGGCGCCGCCACGCCGAACTCGGCCTGGGCCGACACCCTCACCCGGCTCGCCGAGACGCTCCGCTTCCGCGCCGCCATGCTCGACGAGCTCACCACCCCCTGAGCACGGCGAAGGGCCCCGGAGGCAAGCCCCCGGGGCCCTCACGGTCCGTCAGGCTCAGCCCGCAGCGCGCAGGTTCGCCTCGACCCAGGCCACCACGTCACGGGTGGGAGTGCCCGGAGTGAAGATGTCGGCCACGCCCATCCGCTTGAGCTCGACGATGTCCTCGTCCGGGATGATCCCGCCGCAGAACACCTTGATGTCGGCCGCGTCGCGCTCCTTGAGGAGCTCGATCACCCGGGCACAGAGCGTCATGTGGGCGCCGGAGAGGATCGACAGCCCGATCCCGTCCGCGTCCTCCTGGATCGCGGTGTCCACCACCTGCTCGGGCGTCTGGTGCAGCCCGGTGTAGATGACCTCCATGCCGGCGTCGCGCAGCGCCCGGGCGATGACCTTCGCGCCCCGGTCGTGCCCGTCGAGACCGGGCTTGGCGACCACCACGCGGATCGGCCCTGACACACCCATCACTGCCTCCGGTTAACCACCGATAACTGAACCTGAGGGGAGGGTACGCCACCCGCCCCGGTTGGCGGAGGCCCCTCCCCAAGGGAGGGGAAAATCACAGCCCCGGGGTGGGTCCGACCGACCCTAACGACCTACCCGGCCGACCGGACCCCTATCCGCCCCCTAGGAGGCGGAGGCGGCCCCTAGAGCTTCTCGACCGGGGCGTAGCGCAGCAGCAGCTGCTTGCGCCCGGCGCCGCCGAAGTCCACCGTCGCCTGCGCCTTGTCGCCGACCCCGGAGGTGGCCACCACGGTGCCCAGCCCGAAGGAGTCGTGCGTCACCCGGTCCCCGACCGCCAGCGCCACGACCTCCTTCTCGGTCACCCGCCGGGCCGACTGCCCCCAGCCCGCCTTCGGTGAACTCGCCGCCGCCCCACCGGACTTGCGCCCGCCGAAGCCGCCCGAGCCACCGGAGGAGGAGAAGCCGCGCGAGGCCGGCACCGCCGAGGCGCCCGTCCGCTTCCACTCCACCAGCGTCTCCGGGATCTCCTCCAGGAAGCGCGAGGCCGGGTTGTACGAGGGCTGGCCCCAGGCGCTGCGCAGCACCGAGCGGGTCAGGTAGAGCCGCTGCCGGGCCCGGGTCAGGCCGACGTAGGCCAGCCGCCGCTCCTCCTCCAGCTCCTTGACCTGGTTGAGCGCCCGCATGTGCGGGAAGATCCCGTCCTCCATGCCGGTCAGGAAGACCACCGGGAACTCCAGGCCCTTGGCGGTGTGCAGGGTCATCATCGTGATGACGCCCGCGCCGTCCTCCTCGTCGGGGATCTGGTCGGAGTCGGCGACCAGCGCGACCCGCTCCAGGAAGTCCGCCAGCGAGCCCACCGGCGGGGCGCCCTCGTCGTCGTTCTCCGGCCGCTCGCCCGGGTCCTGCTCGTACTCGAGCGCCACCGAGGCGAGCTCCTGGAGGTTCTCCACCCGGGTCTCGTCCTGCGGGTCGGTGGAGGCCTGCAGCTCGGCCAGGTAGCCGGTCTCCTCCAGCACCGCCTCCAGCACCGCCGCCGGGCCGGCGCCCGACTCGACCACCTGGCGCAGCCCGGCCAGCAGGTCGTTGAACTTCTTCACCGCGTTGGCCGAGCGCGCGGCCATGCCGTACGCCTCGTCCACCCGCACCAGCGCCTGGGCGAAGGAGATCCGCTCGCGCTGGGCCAGCGCGTCGATCATCGCCTCGGCCCGCTCGCCGATGCCGCGCTTGGGCACGTTGAGGATCCGGCGCAGCGGCACGGTGTCCTCGGGGTTGGAGAGCACCCGCAGGTACGCCAGCACGTCCCGGACCTCGCGGCGCTCGTAGAAGCGCACCCCGCCGACCACCTTGTACGGCAGGCCGACCCGGATGAACACCTCCTCGAAGACGCGGGACTGGGCGTTGGTCCGGTAGAAGATCGCCACGTCGCCGGGGCGGGCATCGCCCGCGTCGGTCAGCCGGTCGATCTCGTCGGCGATGAACTGGGCCTCGCCGTGCTCGTCGTCGGCGACGTAGCCGACCACCTTCTCGCCGTCGTCCCCGGCGGTCCAGAGGTTCTTCTTGCGGCGGTTGGTGTTCCGCTCGATGACCGCGTTGGCCGCGGTCAGGATGGTCTGGGTGGAGCGGTAGTTCTGCTCCAGCAGGATGGTGGTGGCGTTCGGGTAGTCCTCCTCGAACTGGAGGATGTTGCGGATGGTCGCGCCGCGGAAGGCGTAGATCGACTGGTCCGCGTCACCCACCACGCAGAGCTCGGCCGGCGGCACCTCGGCGAGGCGGCCCTCCGCCGGGTTCACGTAGTCGCCGTCCACCGTCCGCTTCGGCGCGGCCGAGACCGAACCGCCGCTCAGCTCCCGCACCAGCATGTACTGGGCGTGGTTGGTGTCCTGGTACTCGTCGACCAGGATGTGCCGGAACCGCCGCCGGTAGTGCTCGGCCACGTCGGGGAAGGCCTGGAGCAGGTTCACCGTGGTCATGATGATGTCGTCGAAGTCCAGCGCGTTGGCCTCGCGCAGGCGCCGCTGGTAGAGGAAGTACGCCTCGGCGAGCTTCTTCTCCATCGGGTTGGCGGCCTGGTCGGCGTAGGTCTCCTCGTCGATCAGCTCGTTCTTGAGGTTGCTGATCTTCGCGGTGAAGGACTTCGGCGGGAACTGCTTCGGGTCCAGGTCCAAGTCCCGGCAGACCAGTGCCATCAGCCGCTGCGAGTCGGCCGAGTCGTAGATCGAGAAGCTGGAGGTGAAGCCGAGCAGCTTGCTCTCCCGGCGCAGGATCCGCACGCAGGCGCTGTGGAAGGTCGACACCCACATCGCCTTGGCCCGCGGCCCGACCAGCGCCTCGACCCGCTCGCGCATCTCGCCGGCGGCCTTGTTGGTGAAGGTGATCGCCAGGATCTCGCCGGGCTGCACGCCGCGGGCTCCCAGCAGGTAAGCGATCCGGTGCGTCAGCACCCGGGTCTTGCCCGACCCCGCGCCGGCCACGATCAGCAGCGGGGAGCCGGCGTGCACCACCGCGTCCCGCTGCGGGTCGTTCATCCCCTCCAGCAGCTGGGCCGGGTCGACCACCGTCCGGGCCGCGCCGTTGCGGTACCAGGCGTCCCGCTCGGCCTCGGCCTCGTGGTCGGTCTCGAACAGCCCGGCCGGGATCGCCTCCTCGTACGGCGGCTCCTCCCCGTACCCCGGGGGCTCCTCCCCGTACTCGCCGGCCGGCGGCTCGTCGTCGGAGGACTGCTGCGACCCGGCGGCGGACGGAAGCTCGAAACCGGGGAGCGGAAGGTCGTCAAAGAGGCTACTCATGGCCCTCCGAGTCTATGACCACCCGCCGACAGCCCCGCCGGATTCCGGAAGGACCGGCGCCCGCCGGCCCGCGCTACGAGGCGTTGGTGTAGACGAAGACCAGGAAGCCGCCGTACACGGCCGAGCAGAGCGCCGCCGCCCCGAGCAGCATCACCAGCGAGGTCCGGCTCCGGATCCGGGCCAGTCCGGCCGCCGCAGGCAGCAGCAGCCCGAAGGCGGGGATCAGGAAGCGGGCCCGCGAGTTGAAGTACGCCGCGTCGCCGAGCGCCAGCACCAGCAGCGCCGCGCTGTAGAGCAGCAGCACCGGCGGCTGCCGCTGGGCGACCGAGACCGCGAAGAGCACCACGCTCGCCGCGAGCACCCCCGCCACCACCACTTCGGCCAGCCACACCTGCCCGCTGCTGGTCAGCATGGACCGCAGGCTCTCGAAGGTGCTGCGGCCGAAGTCGAAGTGCGACTCCCAGGCGTCCTGCACCCGGAAGTAGGCGTCCCAGCTCCCCTTCACCGCACCGACCCAGCCCAGGAACCCGAAGAACCCGAGCGGCGCGAGCACCGCCCCCAGCGCCGCCCGCCACCCGCCGCGGCGGGCCAGCAACTCCCAGAGCGCGGCGCAGGAGACGGCGGCGGCCAGGGCCAGCCCGGTCGGCCTGGTCAGCCCGGCCAGCACGGTGAGGGCGCCGGCCGGCACCCAGCGGCGGCGCACCGCCGCGTACACCGCCCAGGCCGCGAAGGCGGTGAAGAGCGGCTCGGAGTAGGCCGCGCTCTCCACCACGGCCAGCGGGAGGACGCCCCAGAGCACCGCGGCCAGCACCCCGGTCCGGCGCCCGTGCAGGTGAGCGCCCACCGCGAAGATCCCCCAGGCCGCGACCAGCGAGGCGGCCCAGGCCACCAGCAGCGCGGCGAGCTCGACCGAGAACGGGGTGAGCAGGTCGGTGAGCCGGATCAGCGCCGGGTAGAGCGGGAAGAAGGCGTAGGCCTCGTACGCGCCGTGCGGCCCGGGCAGCGGGACGGACCCGGCGTAGCCGTGCTGCGCGAGGTCCTGGTACCAGTACGCGTCCCACATGGTGGCGAGCCGGTGCAGCCCGCCGGTGTCGCGCCGGGTGCCCCAGACCACCACCGCCAGCACGCCGACCGCCCGCACCGCGAGGTAGCCGAGCAGGGCCGGGGCGGCGTACCGCAGCGCGGCGCGGAACCCCGGGCGGCGTTCGGCGGCTCCGGCGGCGCCGGCGGCGTCGCGGGGCCCGGGGGTCTGGGTGCTGGCACGTCGGAGCGGCCGGGACTGGGTGGACACGCGGTCCATCATGCCGTCAGTTCCCGCACGCACCCAGCGGAACGGGCCCGGGTGGTGAACTCCGCCGGCCGGAGCCGGAGGAGTTCACCCGTTGTCCCGCCGGTGTTCCTACTTGCGTTCCGAGAGCGAGACGGTCAGCCCGCGGACGTGCTTCACCTGGGTGACCTTGTAGGCGGCGCGCAGCGCCTCTGCCTCGTTCTTCGGCAGGTTGGCGTACGGGTCGTCGCCCTCGCCCAGGGTGACCACCCAGACCCGGTTGACCCCGTTCAGGCAGGAGGCCGGCTGGGGGCAGGGGTCGGCGAAGAGGTCGTCCTTCTGCAGCGCGGTCTTGGCCGCGAAGACGTCCTTGAGCTCGACCCGGTCCGGCAGGTAGTAGTCGATCTCCAGGTCGGTCATCGCGTAGGACTTGTCACCGCGGACCGGCGCGAAGCCGTCGCCCGGCTGGTAGCCGTCGGCGATGACCTTCGCGGCGGCCTTGCCGTTGGTGTGCTCGTGCGCCGTCGCCGTGCGCAGCTTCTCCTGGTCCGGCCAGCCGAGCAGCGCGACCACCACCAGGCCGACCACGCCGAGGAAGCGCGGCTTCAGCTTGCCGAGCCCGGCACCGGCCAGGATCGCCCAGGCCGGGACGGTGTAGAGCTGGTAGCGGTCGAAGAAGTACGCGGTCTGGCCCTGCGAGATGAACCAGGTGAGCAGGATCGGCAGCGCCGCCATCAGCCCGATCTCGAAGGCGGGGCGGCGGCCCCTGGCCCAGCCGGCCGGGATCGCGGCCAGCGCCAGGACGCCGGCGCTGACCAGGGCCGAGCCGAACATGTTGTGCCAGTAGTCGACGAAGGTGTTCAGGTCCGGCGCGCTCAGCCAGCCGATCTGCCGCTTGGACTGCTCGGTGCCGAGCAGCACCAGCGGGATCACCGGCACCAGCCCGACCAGCACCGCGGCCGGGAAGCCGAACAGCAGGCCCTTGCGGCGGTCCCGCCACCAGTGCATCGCCACCACCACGGCGTGGCTGGAGAGGAAGACCAGCGAGACCATGTGGAACAGCCCGGCCGCCGCCACCGACACCGCGTACGGCAGCCAGCGCTGCCAGCTCGGCCGCTCCAGCGCGCGGAACAGGAAGAAGGTGGCGGCCGCCACCGCGAGCACCACGAAGGCGTAGGACCGGGCCTCCTGCGAGTACCGGGAGACGGTCGGCAGCACCGCGAACAGCAGACCGGCGATCAGACCGCTCGCCGTGCCGAACAGCCGACGGCCCGTCAGCGCGACGAAGACCGCCGCACCGGTGAGCGCCAGCGCGGAGGGCAGCCGGAGCATCGTCGGGGAGTCCCCGAAGACGCTGACCCAGCCGTTCATCAGCAGGTAGTAGGCGCCGGAGACGGCGTCCACGTGCTGGAGCAGTTCCAGCAGGTCGCCGGTGCTGCGGGTGGCCGCGCTCCAGGTCGCGAACTCGTCGCGCCACGGCTGCGGCCGCCAGCTCCCCCGGATCCCCAGGACGAGGGTGAGGAGGGCCGGCCAGAGCCAGACCGTCCGGTTCAACAGCGGGGTGAGGCGCTCCTCCAGGGCGGAGCCGGGGCGGCGGTTCGAGGGGGGCGCCTCGTCGTTCCGGCTCTGGGACTCCGTCTCGACGGCGGGTTCCATGCGGCTGGCTGTCATGTGGTACGAGCCCTTCGGCGCCGTGCTGCCGTCACGGCGGCTTCTCAAGTTCAGTGGCCAACGCCAAGGACGCACCCCCCAGCGCACCCCCCAGGCCGCCTCATCCTAACCGTCGCTCGGGAGTGTGAAGAAACCCCGTTTGCCCCACCTGTGGCCCAGGTCGCATGCAGCGCTGTGCCAATATGCACTCCGTGCAAGGAAGTTGCACGCGCGGTGAAAAACGTATAAGAAGTCTCATCGTATGTTTAAAGTTGCGCGGGGACAGTCCTCGCGCGTAGGGCGGCCCAGTCCCGAGGACGGCAGAGAGCCTTGACAGTCACCTCGTGCCCGACTGCGCCGGCCCTTCCACGTCACGCAGTCCGGCTGCCCGTGCCCGCCTCCCCGGCCAGGAAGCCCACTCGATGACGCTCGCCACCTCACCTCCGACCACCAGTGCGCCCGACGCCGCCCCCCCGGTAGGCCGGCGGCAGCGGCTGGTGACCGAGCTCCGGCTCGCCGCACCGGCGATCAGCCTCTACGTCGGGCTGAAGGTGCTCGGCATCCTGGTCTTCCTCGCCATGGCCAACTACGCGGACCTGGACTGGCTGAAGGACATCGGGAACCGCTGGGACTCGGTGCACTACACGAAGATCGCGCTGCACGGCTACGGCGACCACCTGATCTACGGCAACGACGGCCGGCTGGTCTACGGCGTCAACCGCCAGGCGTTCTTCCCGCTCTACCCGATGCTGATGCGCTGGGGTTCCTGGCTGGGCGTCAGCACCACCGTCGCCGGGATGCTGGTCTCCGGGGTCAGCTCGCTGCTCGCCGCCTGGGGCCTGTACAAGGTCGGCGCCCACCTGCGCGACCGCACCACCGGCATCATGATGGCCGGTCTGTTCGCCGTGGTCCCGACCGCGCACGTGCAGTGGCTGGTCTACACCGAGTCGCTGTTCATCGCCCTCACCGTCTGGGCGCTGTACTCCGCGATCCGGCACCGCTGGGTGCTGGCCGGTCTGATCTGCGTCGTCGCCGGGCTCTCCCGGCCGACCTCGGCCGCCGTGATCGGCGCGGTCGGCCTGGCCGCGATCTGGGCCCTGATCAAGCGCAAGGACGGGCTCCGCCCGCTCGCCGCCATGGTGCTGGCGCCGCTCGGCCTGCTCTTCTACCTGGTCTACCTGGCGGTCCGTTACGACAAGCCGAACGCCTACTTCCTGATCCAGGACCAGTCCTGGGGCGAGACCTTCGACTGGGGCGACACCACCTGGCGCAACGTGCTGGAGTCCACCGCCACGATGTGGCCCCAGCAGTTCCAGCACTACATCACCACCATGGTGCTGATCGCCCTGCCCGCCCTGGTCTTCTTCATGCTCCGCGAGAAGCTGCCGCTGGCGCTCAACGCCTTCGTGCTGGCCTCGCTCCCGCTGGTCCTCCTGGTGCACCACTGGCCGGCCATCATCCCGCGCTACCTGATGCCGCTCTTCCCGCTGCTGCTTCCGGTGGCCGCCGGGCTGGCCAAGACCCGGGCCTCCACCCGGTACACCCTGCTGATCACGCTCGGCGCCGCATCCGGGTGGTACGCGACCTGGTTCTTCTGGAACTGGGCCACCGCCCCCTGATCCGCCCCTTCCGCTCACCTTTTCTCTCCGAGGAGTTCCTCCATGACCGAACTGCCGCAGGCAGTCACGGAGTTCGACCACCGGGTCTACCGCGCGGTGCGGGCCCGCTTCGGCGACCAGCGCTCCGTCGACGTCAGCCGCGCGCTGTCCTGGGCCGGTGAGCACGCCGCCGGCTGGCTGGCCCTCGGCCTGGCCGGTGCGGTGGTCGACAGTGAGCGCCGGGGCAGCTGGCTGCGGGCCACCGGCGCGGTGGCCGGTGCCCACCTGGCGAGCATGGCGATCAAGCGCGTGGTCCGCCGTCCGCGGCCGAACGGCCCCGGGATGGAGCCGCTGGTCACCACGGCCGGCAAGCACAGCTTCCCCAGCTCGCACGCGACCTCCTCCGCCGCCGCGGCCGTCGCCTTCGCCCCGCTGCTGCCCACCACCGTGGTCGGCGCGGCGGCCGGCGCGGTCTGCTTCTCCCGCCTGGTCGTCGGCGTGCACTACCCGTCCGACGTGCTGAGCGGCGCCGCCCTCGGTGCGGCCGTGGCCGGCGCCAGCCGGAACTGGATCGCCAAGGGGACCACCAGCAATGTCTGAGACCAGCACGCTGCCGGTCGAGGCGGTGCTCCCGGCCCAGGCGGCCGCCCCGGTCGCCGACGACTGGGCGGTCCGCCCGTTCAAGCTGAGCGCGCTCCCCGGCGGGCTGATCCGCAACGCCCGCCCCCGGCAGTGGGTCAAGAACATCCTCGTGGTGGCGGCCCCCGGCGCCGCCGGCATGCTCGGCCACGCCGAGGTGATCAAGCAGACCGCGATCGTCTTCGGCCTGTTCTGCGCCGCCGCCTCGGCGATCTACTTCCTCAACGACGCGATGGACGTGGCCTCGGACCGCGCCCACCCCGTGAAGCGGAACCGCCCGATCGCCTCCGGCATCGTCCCGCTCCCGGTCGCGTACCTGGCCGCCGTGCTGCTGGCCGGCGGCGCCATCACCGGCGCGGTGCTGCTCTGCAACGGCCCGACCGCCGTCGCCCTCGGCTGCTACCTGGTGATGCAGTTCCTGTACTGCACCGGGCTCAAGCACGTCCTGGTGGTGGACCTGGCCTTCGTCACCTCCGGCTTCCTGCTCCGCGCGATGATCGGCGGCCTGGCCTCCGGCATCCCGCTGTCGCAGTGGTTCCTGATCACCGCCGGCTTCGGCTCGCTGTTCATGGTCTCCGCCAAGCGCTACTCCGAGCTGGTGCTGATGGGTGATCAGGCGGCCGAGTCCCGCAAGCTGCTGGCCGAGTACACCACCGGCTACCTGCGCTTCGTCTGGCAGGCCGCGGCCGCCGTCGCGGTGCTCAGCTACTGCCTCTGGGCGCTGGAGCCGAGCGGCGACCACCCGGGCCTGAAGCAGATCACCATCGTGCCGTTCGTCTTCGCGATGCTGCGCTACGCCGTCTTCGCGGACCGCGGTACGGCCGGTGCGCCGGAGGACGTGGTCCTCAAGGACCGCGCGCTGCTGGTGACGGGCGCCCTCTGGGTGATCCTCTTCGGCCTCTCCGTGGTCGGCGTCTGATGACCCAGGCACACGCCGGGGCACCCTCCGGGAGGCTCCGCGCCCTGCTGCCCGAGCTGATCAAGTTCGGTGTGGTGGGCGGCCTCGGCTACGTCACCGACGTCGTGCTCTTCCTGCTGCTGGACGACCCGATGGGAGTCATCCCGGCCAGGGTGGTCTCGCTGACGGCCTCCACCGCGGTGGCCTTCGTCGGGAACAAGTACTGGACCTTCCGCGAGCGGAGCGGGGCCGGCAGCCCCGCCGAGGTCGGCCGGGAGACCGCGATGTTCCTGGTGGTCAGCGTGGCCGGCGCCCTGATCCAGCTCGCCTGCCTGGGCACCTCGCACTACCTGCTGGGCTTCACCAGCACCACGGCGGACCTGGTCTCCGGCAGCGTGATCGGCATGGTGCTGGCCACCGCCGCCCGCTTCTGGGGCACCAAGGTCCTGGTCTTCCGCACCGCGTCGGCCTGACGGCCGCGCCGCGCACCACGAGGGCGGGGTCCGACGGAACGGCAGTCGCCGTTCCGTCGGACCCCGCCCTCATCCGCTGCTCCGCCCCGGTCAGCCCCGGCGGACCGGCGGCTGGGAGGCGGTCCTGACCTGTCGCAGGCCCTGCTCCATCTTCCGCTTCAGCAGGCTCCCCAGCGGCCGCTCGACCAGCCGGTGGAGCAGCCAGGCGACCAGCAGCATGGTGGCCATCAGCCCGGCCAGCAGCAGGTACGGGTTCATCCGGTCGTGCAGTTCGCGGATGACCCACCAGCCGAGCTGCTGGTGCAGCAGGTAGACCGGGTAGGTCAGCGCGCCGGCCACCGTCAGCCACTTCCACCGCACCCAGTCGAACTTGCCCAGCGCCACCCCGATCATGGCCAGGAAGGCCAGCGTGATCAGGGCGAAGGCGACGCCGAACGAGACGTGCTCCTTGGCGTCCCAGGAGTAGATGGCGACCACGCCGCGGAGCTGGTTCTGCGCGAGCAGCCAGTTGAGCCCGATCAGCCCCCAGAGCAGCAGGTTGGGCCCGAAGCGGTACATCAGGTACATCGCGACGCCGGAGATGAAGTACGGCGAGTACTGCGGGAAGGTCATCACCCCGATCAGCGGGATCGGGCTGTTGGTGGCGAAGACCGAGAGCAGCGTCCACACCCCGCAGAAGGCCACCACCCGGCGGTAGGTCAGCCCCCAGAGCGCCAGCAGGCCGATCAGCACGTAGAACCGCAGCTCCAGCCAGAGCGTCCAGTACACGCCGTCCAGGTCCTGGCCGCCGATGCCGTTCTGCATCATCGTCAGATTGGTCAGGATGTCGGTGAACTCCCAGTCCCGGGCGCCCTCGTCCCACACCGGCTTGACCAGGAAGAGCATCGCCGAGGTCATCAGCACGCCGGCCCAGTAGGCCGGGAACAGCCGGCTCACCCGCGAGGTGACGAACTGTCCGACGCTGCGCCCCCAGACGGACATGCAGATCACGAAGCCGCTGATCAGGAAGAAGAGCTCGACGCCGACCCAGCCGTACACGGCGAACGGGTGGAGCAGCGGGACCGCCTTGGCCGGTGTGGTGTCGCCCCAGATCGGGCTGAACCGCTGGAACCCGGCGTAGTGCCAGGTCATCGCCGAGACGGCGGCGATGAGCCGCAGCGCGTCCAGCACGTGGAGCCGTCCGCCGCGGCGCTCCGGGGCGGCGATCACGACGGGCTCGGCAAGGGGTGCGGAGCGGCTGCCCGCCCAGGGAGAGGTGAGCATGAGGACCTTCGGGGGTGAGGGTGCGGCCGACGGGGGGCACGGCCGAAAAGCGGTCTCACCCTAACCAACCCGCGGCCCGCTGTCCCGACGCTCCCCCACCGCCTTTACCCTCCCGTGGCACACGGACGGGCACCCGGCCTTGTGCCGCAGTGCCCGTTCGTGTCCACCCGAACGGGTGGTGGGTACCCGTCAGACCAGCCGGCGCGCGGTGGCCCAGCGGGTCAGCTCGTGACGGTTGCTCAACTGGAGCTTGCGCAGCACCGCCGAGACGTGCGACTCCACCGTCTTCACCGAGATGAAGAGCTGCTTGGCGATCTCCTTGTACGCGTAGCCGCGGGCGATCAGCCGCAGCACCTCGCGCTCGCGCTGGGTCAGCCGGTCCAGGTCCTCGTCGACCGGCGGGGTGTCGGTGGCGGCGAAGGCGTCCAGCACGAAGCCGGCCAGCCGGGGCGAGAAGACCGCGTCGCCGTCGGCGATCCGGAAGACCGCGTTGACCAGGTCGGTGCCGGTGATGGTCTTGGTCACGTAGCCGCGGGCACCGCCGCGGATGACCCCGATCACGTCCTCGGCCGCGTCCGAGACGGAGAGCGCCAGGAAGCGGACCCCGTTCGGGTCGGCCATCACCGGCGCGGAGCGGCGCAGCACCTCGACCCCGCCGCCGCCGGGCAGGTGGACGTCGAGCAGCACCACGTCCGGCCTGGTCTCGGCCACCACCTTGACCGCCGACTCGACGTCGTCGGCCTCCCCCACCACGTCGATGCCGGTCAGCTCCGTCCGGCCGATCTCGGCCCGGACCCCGGTGCGGAACATCCGGTGGTCGTCCACCAGCACCACCCGGGCCCGCCGCTCCGGCTCCGCCGCCCCCGTAGCCGACACTGCGTCAGTCATCTGCCCTCTCCATCTCCAGCTCGACCTCGGTCCCGCCGTCGGGCGCGGGCCGCACCTTCGCGGTGCCGCCGTTGCGCTTCATCCGGCCGATGATCGACTCCCGTACGCCCATCCGGTCCTCGGGCACGTCGTCCGGGTCGAAGCCGGGGCCGTGGTCACGGACGAAGACCGACACCGTCCGCCCCTCCACCTCGGCGTAGACCTGGACCGGCCCACCGCCACCGTACTTGGCGGCGTTGACCATCGCCTCCCTCGCGGCCTGCACCTGTGCCGAGATCCGCTCGTCCATCGGGCAGTCGCCGACGCAGACCAGCTCGACCGCGACCCCGTGCCGGTCCTCGACCTCGGCCACCACCGAGCGGATCCGCTCGGCCAGGGTGTCCGGCGCGGCCTCGGCGGCCGCCTCCGGGCGGTACAGCCAGAGCCTCAACTCGCGCTCCTGCGCCCGGGCCAGGCGCAGCACCTCCTTGGCGTCGTCGGCGTTGCGCTGGATCAGGGTGAGGGTGTGCAGCACCGAGTCGTGCACGTGCGCGGCGATCTCGGCCCGCTCCTGGGCCCGGATCCGGGCGGTCCGCTCGGCGCCCAGGTCCTGCCACATCCGCAGCGCGTACGGGCCGACCAGCACCAGCACCCCGGCCAGCACCGCCAGCGAGGCCTCCAGCACGGAGGCCAGCGTGGAGCCGCTGCCCTGCAGGATCAGGAAGGCCACGATGCCGGCCACCACCAGCAGCACCCCGGCGCCGATCCGGGTGTACGCGGCCCGCCGCCGGGTGCCCTCCACCCCGAACCAGCGCTGCCAGCGGGAGTCGTCGGCCTGCCGCCAGACCAGCGCGACGCCGACCCCGATGGTGAGCAGCGGCCAGACGTACGGCTTGGCCGGCTGGATGTTCAGCGCGCTGAGCAGCGCCATGATGCCGACCACCAGGCCGAGCAGCGCGAAGACCTGGCCGAGCCCGCCGCGCGGGACGGCGCCGGCCCGCTCCTCGGCGGGGGCTCCGGCGGCCACCGCCGCCTCGCCGTGGAAGGTCCGCTGGAGCAGCTCGCGCAGCCGCCCGAGCCGGGCCGGCCTCCCCTTCCTCAGCTCCTCGCCGCCGACCACCGCGTCGCCCGGCACGAAGCGGCCGTTGACGTACAGCCAGCGCGGCCCGCCGCCGGCTGGCTCGCCGATCCCTATCGGCACCACGAACCAGAACGCCGCGTACAGCAGCACCCCGACGGCCTGGGCGAAGAACAGCAGCACGAAGGCGACCCGCACCCAGGCCACCGGCAGCCCCAGGTGGACCGCGAGGCCGTGCGCGACGCCGCCGAGGATCCGGCCGTGCCGGCTGCGGTAGAGCCGCCGGTACGGCGGGCGTTCGACGCCGCCGTCCCCTGATCCACCGTCAGCGGGGAAGGGGCCGTCGAGGGCTCTGGGATCGGTTCCGGGGGCTGCCACGCCCCGAATGGTCACACGTGCGCGCCCCCGCGCGCATCAGGGTGCCACCCCGAACCCGTCTCAGGGACAGATCAGGGTCCGCACCGGGCCCGCGCCGGTTGGGCCACGGCCGCGCGGGCAGCAGGATAAGGGGCATGACCGACGAGCAGACCACCGCGCCGGGGCCCGACGCCCCCACCGGGCCGGAGCAGCCGCCCCGCCCGCCGCTCAGCCGGAGCGAGAGGCACCGGGTGGTGGCCGGCGTGTGCGGGGGCCTGGGCCGCCACCTGGACATCGACCCGGTGGTCTTCCGGGTCGTCACCGCGGTGCTCTGCCTCTCCGGCGGTCTCGGCCTCTTCCTCTACGGCCTGGCCTGGCTGATCGTGCCGCGCGAGCCGGAGGACGGGACGGCCGGCCGGACCGAGCTGCAGCGCGTGCTGACCGGCCGGGTGGACGGCCAGTCGATCGGCGCGGTGCTGCTCACCGTGATCGGCACCGGCGTCTTCTTCTCCTCGATGGGCGACGGCGGCCAGCTCTTCCCGATCCTGCTGCTCGGCGGCCTGGTGCTGCTGGCGGTCCGCTACGACCCGGAGCGCCGCCGCCACCCGCGCCGGCGCGGCCGCCGCCGGGGCCACGACGGCCCGTACGACCGGCTCACCGACGAGACCGGGCACCCGTACGACGCCACCGGCGCCGCACCGGGCTGGCGCACCGTCAACGACCGGGCCGGCGACGGGGCCGGGGCCGGTTCCCCGCACTGGTGGGACCAGGCCGAGCAGCACATGAAGGAGGCCTGGCGGACCCACGAGGAGGCGATGCGCTCCGCCTTCGGACAGACCCGGGACAAGGCCCACCCCGACACCCCGCCGGCCGGCCCGAGCGGCTACCTCTGGGACCCGCGCCACCCGGAGCGCAACCCGTACGGCTCCACGCCCCCGCCCGGCGCGCCCGCGCGGCCCTGGTGGCAGCGGACCGACCTGCCGGAGGGCGACCCGCTGCGCAAGGCCGGGGCCCCGCCCTCCCCCGCGGACCCGCCGCTGCCGCCCCTCCCCCCGGTCCACCCGGTCCACCGGGGCCCGAACGTGCTTCCGCTGCTGGGCCTGCTGCTGGCCGCCGGCGGCGGTGCGCTCGCCTGGTGGGTGACGGAGCGTCAGGGCGGCTCGGTGCTGCTCTCCACCGTGCTGGCCGCCGCGCTCGCCGGGCTCGGGCTGGCGCTGCTGATCGGCGCCAAGTTCGGCCGGGCCCGCGGCCTGGCCCTCCCGGCGGCGCTGCTGGTGATCCTGCTGACCGCCACCACCGGCTCGGACTTCACCCTGGCGAGCAGCGCCGGGGACCGCTACTGGGCCCCCACCTCGGTCTCCGAGGTGAAGCCCGAGTACACCCTGGGCGTGGGTGACATGAAGCTCGACCTGACCGACTTCGACCCGGCCGGCGCCACCGTGGCCACCACGGCGAAGCTCGGCGCCGGCGACATGCAGGTGACCGTGCCGGGCGACGTGGAGGTCCGGTTGACCCTGAAGAACGGCCTGGGCGAGATCCAGGTCGCCGACCGCCACCTGTCCTCCGGGGCGGGCAACGACGTGGAGTACCAGTTGCACCCGACCAACGGCCGGCCGTCCCGGGGGACGCTCGACCTCACCCTGACCGTGGGCCTCGGCGACCTCCAGGTGGTGCAGTCGTGAGGAAGCACCCGCTCGACCCGTTCTCGCTGATCGCGGGTCTGCTCTTCGGCACCCTGGCGGTGCTCTGCCTGCTCGCCTCGCTGAACGGCAAGGAGGTGAGCGGCCGGGTGGTGCTGCCGGTCACCTTCCTGGTGCTGGGCGGCGCCGCGGTGATCGGCGCGGTCACCGCGATGACCCGCCGCTCCCGGGAGCTGCGCCGGATCCGGGAGGCCCGGGAGGTGCGCTCCTCCTCCGACTGAGCGTCAGGCCTTCTGCTGCGCGCCGAGCTCCAGCTGGTCGCCCTTCCTGGTGACCGCGAACTTCGCCAGCGGCTTGCTGGCCGGCCCGTTGAGCACCGCGCCGGTGGTGGCGTCGAAGCGGGAGCCGTGGCACGGGCAGTACATCTGGTTGTCCTTCGGGGCGTCCACCGCGCAGCCGGAGTGGGTGCAGATCGAGGAGAAGGCGCAGTACTGGCCGGCCTTGGGCTGCACCACGTAGAGCGCGTCCCCGGTGGCCGGGTCCTTGACCTTCGCCGAGCCGCCGACCGGCACCGAGGCGGCGGGCACCGAGACGGCGCTGCCGGCACTCGCGCCCGCGCCCGCGCTCGGGCTGCCCGAACCGGTGGGCACAGGCGACGGGCCCGCCGCGTTCGCGGGCAGCTCGTCCCGTCCGAAGGTGGCGGTCAGCGAGCCGGCCAGCAGCCCGGCCCCGCCGAGCGCGACCGCCGCGATCCCGCCGTCCACCAGCGCCCGGCGGCCGACCTGGTCCTCCGTCAGGCCCCGGCGCCGGTCCCGCCCCGCGCGGGCGGCCAGGTAGCCGTCCACCGAGAGGTGGGGGGTGCCGGCCAGCAGCAGCGGGGTCCAGGCCATCAGGTAGGCCAGGTCGTTGCCGTAGTAGTACGGGGAGGTGTTCCAGCTGACGGTGAGCCAGAGGCTGAGGCTGAGCGCCGCGCCACCGGCCGCGGCCAGCCGCCCCCAGAGGCCGAAGAGGGTGCCGAGGCCGACCGCCAGCTCGCCGAAGGCGATGGCCAGCGCGGAGAAGGTGGGCGCGTCGAGGGCCGGGCCGAGCGCCCAGCCGATCGGGCTGTTCGCCTTGGCGGCGGTGGTCTGCGCGACGAAGGAGGCGGCGTCCGCCGCCCCGGCCAGGTAGTGCGGGTCGGCCAGCTTGTCCAGGGCGGCGTAGACGAAGGTCACCCCGAGGAACAGCCGGAGCGGCAGCAGTGCGTACCGGGTGGCCAACTCGCGCCGCTGGGCTGCCCGTTCGGCTCTGCCAGGACGTTCCGGCCCGCTCAGCCCCACCGCCATCGCCGACACCCTTCGCTCACGGCCCGTCAACTCCTGACGGGTCCGGTCCGATTCTGCCCGCTACCGAGCCGATTCGGGGGCACGGCCCCCGGTGGAAACGACCGCGCCGCCGCCCCCGATGCGGTCGGGGACGGCGGCGCGGCCGTTCAGCTGCGGGGAGCGGTCACTCCCACTCGATGGTGCCCGGCGGCTTGCTGGTGCAGTCCAGGACCACGCGGTTGACGTCCTTGACCTCGTTGGTGATCCGGGTGGAGATCCGGGCCAGGGTCTCGTACGGCAGGCGCGACCAGTCGGCCGTCATGGCGTCCTCGGAGGAGACCGGACGGAGCACGATCGGGTGGCCGTAGGTGCGGCCGTCGCCCTGCACGCCGACCGAGCGGACGTCGGCCAGCAGCACCACGGGGCACTGCCAGATCTCGCGGTCCAGGCCGGCCTTGGTGAGCTCCTCGCGGGCGATGGCGTCCGCGTCGCGGAGCAGGTCCAGGCGCTCCTTGGTGACCTCGCCGACGATCCGGATGCCCAGGCCCGGGCCCGGGAACGGCTGCCGCTGGACGATCTCCTCCGGCAGGCCGAGCTCCTGGCCGACCATCCGGACCTCGTCCTTGAACAGCTGGCGCAGCGGCTCGATGAGCTTGAACTGCAGGTCCTCGGGGAGGCCGCCGACGTTGTGGTGCGACTTGATGTTCGCGGTGCCGGTGCCGCCGCCGGACTCGACCACGTCCGGGTAGAGGGTGCCCTGGACGAGGAACTCGACCTCCTCGCCGTGCTCACCCGCCTCGGCGATGATCTCGGCCTGGGCCTGCTCGAAGACCCGGATGAACTCCCGGCCGATGATCTTGCGCTTCTCCTCGGGGTCGGTGACCCCGGCCAGCGCGGTCAGGAAGCGCTCCTGGGCGTCGACCACCTTGAGCTGGATGCCGGTGGCGGCGACGAAGTCCTTCTCGACCTGCTCGGTCTCGCCCTTGCGCATCAGACCGTGGTCCACGTACACGCAGGTGAGCTGGGAGCCGATGGCCCGCTGCACCAGCGCGGCCGCGACGGCCGAGTCCACGCCGCCGGAGAGGCCGCAGATGGCGCGCTTGGTGCCGACCTGCTCGCGGATCGCGTTGACCTGCTCCTCCACCACGTTGGTGGTGGTCCAGGTCGGGGCGATGCCCGCACCGCGGTAGAGGAAGTGCTCCAGGATCTGCTGACCGTGGGTCGAGTGCAGCACCTCGGGGTGGTACTGGACGCCGTAGAGCTTGCGCTCGTCGTCCTCGAAGGCCGCGACCGGCACCACGTCGGTGGAGGCGGTGACGGAGAAGCCCTCGGGGGCGGCGGAGCAGGCGTCGCCGTGCGACATCCACACCGACTGCTCGGCCGGGGTGCCCTCGAACAGGGTGGAGCCGGACTTGGAGACGTGCAGCGGGGTGCGGCCGTACTCGCGGGCACCGGAGTTGTCCACGGTGCCGCCGAGGGTGATGGCCATCAGCTGGAAGCCGTAGCACATGCCGAAGACCGGGACGCCGGCCTCGAAGATCGCGCGGTCCAGGCGGGGCGCACCCTCCTCGTAGACCGAGGACGGGCCGCCGGAGAGGATGATCGCCTTCGGGTTCTTGGCGAGCATCTCGGCCACCGGCATGGTGGACGGCACGATCTCGCTGTAGACCCGGGCCTCACGCACCCGACGGGCGATGAGCTGGGCGTACTGGGCGCCGAAGTCGACGACCAGCACGGTGTCGAGCTCGGCGGCGGACAGGTCGGGAGTAGCAGAGGACACAGACGGCCTTCCGGCAGCGATGTGGGGGTGTCGCCGCCGATTCTACCGGGCACCCACCGCGCGCCGTTTCACCCGCTTGCCGGGGCGGCGGGCCGTGACCGGCGTCACGGCAGGATCGTTGCACCCATCGACCGCACCGCGCGGGCCGCCCCGGCCAGGGGCGGGCCGGACGGCGCGGACACCGAACCATGCGCGTGGATCTCTCTTCAGTCCACCGGCGCACGTGGCGCCGCCGCTCCCGAACGGAGCGGCCCGCCGTGGGACCGTGCGCGGGTGGGAGTGGCCGGGCCGGCAGGGGACAGCCGGGTCGGGCACGACTGAAAACGGTGAAGGAGGTGCGGCGGGCGACTCCCGGGACGCCGGGGACGGCCGCCGTACCTCCGCACGCCCGTCCCGGCGTGCCAGTACTACGGACAGTAGTCGACCAACGGGTCGGTATTCAGCGGCGTTCGACCGTCTCCGAACGGTCGGACAGGGTACGCCCGCCCCCGGAAGTACGCGCCGGACTGTACCGAACTGCGTCGAACCGGTTGCAGAGCCGGGGCTCCGTCCAGCACGATGCTGGATGTGGAGGTCGCCCTGACACCAGCCGGATGATCACGCTCCGTCATGGCCGACCGCTCCGCACCCATGACCATCTCTCCGAGACGGCGCTCATCCCCCGGCGCCGTCACCCAGCACCGGCGCCGCCCTGACGCCGTGTGCTGAACGACAAAGGGCCCCGTTCCCCCGCGGGGCCCTTTGCCCGTTCCGGGCCGGGCGGCCGGGCCGCACGCCCGCCCGCTCAGCGCTTCCCGAAGTCCAGCACCTCGCCGCCCTGCGGCGGCAGGTACCCGGAGGAGGCGGTCAGCTCCAGACCGGCCGGGTCGTACGCCTCCGGGTCCGGCCCCTCCACCCGGGCCGGACGGTCGCGCCCGCCGAGGCGGTCGAGCAGCTCGGGTACGGCCAGCACGCCGAGCGCCACCAGCAGCAGATGGACCGTCAGCAGCGGGAGCAGCCCCATCCCGGCCGCGGACTCGTTGGCGAGCGTGTGCACCTCGGCGCCCTGGCCGTAGGAGGGCATCCGGACGTCCATCGCGTAGCCGGCCCCGGCCACTGCGGTCAGCGCGGTGAAGAGCGGCCAGAGCAGGGCGGCCGCCCGCAGCCGGACGGGCCGCTCCAGCCGGCGCACCGACCAGGTGAGCAGCGCCAGGACGGCCGGCACCAGCAGGACGGCCAGCCGCCAGGACTCCGGCCAGCCCTCCAGGTCGACGAGCGAGACGGTCCGGTCGGTCCAGTTCTGTGCCGCCCCGCCCTCGTCCCGGCCGGAGGACTCCAGGTGGAGCCCTGCCCCGGCACCGAAGCCGAGCAGGGTGAGGCCGAGGTTGGGCAGCGCCAGCAGCCCGGCCAGGGTCGCCTTCCAGGGCGCGACCACCGCGAGCACCACCAGGGCCGCCAGCGCCGACAGACCCACCGTCAGGCCCGCGCCCCGGGCGGCCGCCACCACGGAGGCCCACCAGAGCGGGGCCCGCTCGCGCAGCGCCGGGGCGCCCCGGACGGTCCAGGCCGCCACCAGTGCGGCCAGCACGGCGGTGCCGAGCAGCGGCCCGGCCTGACCGGCCGTCAGCACGACGTGCTCGGTGTAGTCGCGGGTGCCCTCGCTCGTGGTCCGGATCTGGTCGACCCCGGAGAGCAGTGCGAGCAGCCCGCCGGTCAGCACCGCGAGCAGCACCGCACGGACCGCGTGCCGGACCGCCGGCCCGGCCCACCGGCGCAGGCCGAAGCCGAACAGCAGCGCCCAGAGCAGCGTGACGGTCATCGGCAGCACCTGGAGCGTCAGCGCGGTCTCGGTGCCGTAGAGCTCCGTCCGGTTGCTGCTGGCCGAGCTCAGCGGCCCGCCGAAGGCGGTCAGGGCGGCGGCCAGGCCGACGCCGTACCGGGACGCGAAGTCCGCTCCGCCCGGCCCCACCCAGCCCAGGTCGTCCAGGCCGAAGGCGAGCAGCAGCCCGGCGAGCAGCAGCAGGGCGGTCGGCGCGGCCACCACCTTCAGCGCGGGCAGCCAGTCCGGGTCGGCCACCAGGTCGAGCACCCGGCTCCACCGCCGGGGCGCCACCACCCGGCCGCCGCCCCAGGGCCGCGGCCCGTCCTCGGGGCCGCCGGCGTGGCCGCCCTCGAACTCCACCTCGCCGATCGCCGGTCCGGCCGCCGGCTCCGGGCCCGGTCGGACCGCCGTGAAGGCGGCCCCGCAGGCGGCGCAGTGCGCCGCCCCCACCGCCGAGGCCGCCCCGCAGGTCGTGCAGATCGCCATCTCGTCCCCCCTCTTCGAGGGGCGTTTATCCCACCGGCGCTGACGGGGTGTCAACCGGGCTCCGCACACCCGGTTCGCTCACGAGCGCTTCTTCGGCACCTCCGGCACCGGCAGCAGCAGCTCGCCGAAGGCGCCCTTGGGCACCGCGGGCGCGGCGGGGGCCACTGCGGCCACCCGGCGGTACGCCTCGCCCTGCTCCGGGCGGGGGTCGGCCTCGCCCTTGTTCGGCCACATCGACATGGCCCGCTCGGCCTGCGCGGTGATGGTGAGCGAGGGGTTGACCCCGAGGTTGGCGGAGACCGCCGAGCCGTCGACCACGCTGATCCCGGGGTGGCCGAAGAGCCGGTGGTACGGGTCCACCACGCCGTCCTCGGGCCGGTCAGAGATCGGGCAGCCGCCGAGGAAGTGCGCCGTCATCGGGATGTCGAAGATCTCGCCGACCGAGCTCCCGGCGAAGCCGTTGATCGAGGCGGCCAGCGCGTTGGCGCCCTGCTCGGCGGCCGGGATCCAGGTGGGGTTGGGCGCGCCGTGGCCCTGACGGGAGGTCAGCTTGCCCTTGCCGAGGCCGTCCTTCTTCAGCGAGACGGTGATCGAGTTGTCCAGCGACTGCATCACCAGGCCGATGATGGTCTTCTCCGACCAGCGGTGCTGGTTCATCGAGAGCGCGAAGATCCACGGGTGCCGGGCGGCGGTGACCGCGTAGCGCAGCCAGCGCGGGCCGCGCCCGGCGCCGCTGACCTGCTGCACCGAGAGGGCGCCCATCGCGTTGGAGCCCTTGCCGTAGCGGACCGGCTCGATGTGGGTGTTGGCGTCCGGGTGGATGGAGGAGGTGATCGCCACCCCCTTGGTGAAGTCCACGCGCTCGCCGTAGCGCCGGTCGGTGGTCGAAGCCCCCACCAGCGCCTCGGAGTTGGTCCGGGTCAGCTCGCCCAGCTTGGCCGAGAGGCCGGGCAGGAAGCCCCGGTCGCGCATCCGGTGCAGCAGGTTCTGGGTGCCGTACGTCCCGGCCGCCACCACCACCCGGGCGGCGGTGATGGTCCGGGCCCCGGCCGCCACCCGGTCCTTGGACCGGGAGTTGGTGCGCCGGACGTCCACCGCGAAGCCCTCGCCGTGCGGCCGCAGCCGCTCCACGGTGGTGAGCGGGTGGATCTCGGCGCCGTTGCGCTCGGCCAGGTAGAGGTAGTTCTCGGTGAGCATGTTCTTGGCGCCGTGCCGGCAGCCGGTCATGCACTCCCCGCACTCGGTGCAGGCCCGCCGCCGGGGCCCTGCCCCGCCGAAGTACGGGTCCTCGACCTCGGCCCCGGGGGCGGCCTTCGCCTCCCCCTCGCCGTCCTTGCCGTCGCCGAAGAAGACGCCGACCGGGGCCATGTGGAAGGTGTCCGCGACGCCCATCCGCTCGGCGGCGTCCTTGAGGTGGACGTCGGAGGGGGTCATGGTGGGGTTCTCGCGGACCCCGAGCATCCGCTTGGCCTGGTCGTAGAAGGGCGCCAACTCCTCCTGCCAGTCGGTGATGTGGGCCCACTGACGGTCCCGGAAGAACGGCTCCGGCGGCACGTACAGGGTGTTGGCGTAGTTCAGCGAGCCGCCGCCGACCCCGGCGCCGGCCAGGATCAGCACGTTGGCCAGCAGGTGGATCCGCTGGATGCCGTAGAGCCCGAGCGCGGGGGCCCAGAGGTAGTTCCTGGTGTCCCAGGAGGTCTTCGGCAGCTCGTCCCGGCCGAACCGCCGGCCGGCCTCCAGCACCGCGACCTTGTAGCCCTTCTCGGTCAGCCGCAGCGCCGAGACCGACCCGCCGAAGCCCGACCCGACCACGACCACGTCGTAGTCGAAACCACCATCCGTCATGAGACCCACAACTCCCGGGAAGCGAGCACCAGTTGCTTACTTGAAGCGGAGCGCCTTCAGCGCCTTCAGGCTGGAGGTGAACAGCGCGGCGAACTTCTCGTCGCTGAGCCCGAAGGACGGGCCGAGCGGCATCACCCGCTGGGTGGAGATGGTCTGCGCCTCGGTGTAGCGCAGGATGCCGTCCGAGCCGTGCCGGCGGCCCAGGCCGGAGTCGCCCATGCCGCCCATCGGCGCGGAGACCGAGCCGTAGGCGGCGGCGTACGCCTCGTTCACGTTGACGGTGCCGGTGTGCAGCCGGGCCGCGACCGCCCGGCCGCGCCGGGCGTCCCTGGTCCAGACGCTGGAGTTCAGGCCGTACGGCGTGGAGTTGGCGGCCTCGACCGCCTCGTCCTCGGTGTCGAAGCGGTAGACCGAGACCACCGGGCCGAAGGTCTCCTCCGCGCAGACCGCCATCTCCCGGGTGACCCCGTCCAGCACGGTCGGCTCGTAGAACAGCGGGCCGAGGTCGGGGCGGGCCTGACCGCCGGTCAGCACCGTGGCGCCGGCCTTGACGGCCTCCTCCACGTGCCGGGTGACGACCTCCAGCTGGCGCTCGGAGACCAGCGAGCCCATGTCGGCGCCGTAGGCCAGGCCACCGCCGAGGCGCAGCGCGGCCGTCCGGGCGGTGAAGCGGGCGAGGAACTCCTCGGCCACCGCGCGGTGCACGTAGAGCCGCTCGATGGAGATGCAGAGCTGCCCGGCGGAGGAGAAGCAGGCCCGTACGGCGCCCTCGGCCGCCTTGTCCAGGTCGGCGTCCTCCAGCACCAGCAGGGCGTTCTTGCCGCCGAGTTCGAGCGAGGCGCCGATCAGCCGGGCGGCGGCCCGCTGGGCCACGTCGCGGCCGGTGCGGGTGGAGCCGGTGAAGGAGACGTAGTCGGCGTGCGCGACCACCTCGGGGCCGACCACCGGGCCGTCGCCGATGACGATCTGCCAGAGGTCGGCGGGCAGCCCGGCCTCGATCAGCAGCTCACGGGCCCACAGGGCGGTCAGCGCGGTCTGGGTGTCCGGCTTGTTGACCACCGCGTTGCCGGCCGCGAAGGCGGGCAGCGCGTCGCCGACGGAGAGCTCCAGCGGGTAGTTCCACGGCGAGATCTGGCCGACCACGCCCTTGGGGCGGCGGGCCTCCACGGTGTGGGTGAGCACCGGCACGGCCCCGCCGCGACGGCGGTCGCGCAGGTACGAGGCGGTCTTGCGGCCGTAGTGACGGGCGGCCAGCGCGGCGGCCAGCACCTCCTCGAAGGCGTGCAGCCTGGCCTTGCCGGTCTCCGCCTGGATGAGGTCGAGCACCTCGTCCTGGCGCTTCAGCAGCAGGTCGTGGAAGCGCAGCAGCACGCCCTGCCGGTGCCGCACCGGCAGCGCGGCCCAGGTCTTCTGGGCCCGCCGGGCCAGCTGGTAGGCCACCTCGACGTCGGCCGGGGTGGAGCGCGGCAGGGTGGCGAGGCGCTCACCGGTGAGCGGGGCGGTGGTGTGCACCAGGTCGGGCTCGCCGGTGGCGGTGACGCCCTTGGCCAGCCGGGCGACCAGCGCGGCCGGCACCGCCGAGGCGACGGTGCGGGCCGAGCCGGGGGCCGCGGGGTTGCGTCCGGTGGTCTGTCGGGCTGCCGTGGTGTCCGTCATGGGCGCAGCCTAGGGCCTGCGCCCCCGCTTGTGTACCCGCCGGTAACAGAAAACACCCGGAGGGGGTCGGCGTGTCAGGGCGTACCGAAACCGTTGAGCACCGTCGTGTAGAGGCGCTGCCCGTCGGTCCACTCGGCGTCGGGGTACGAGACGTAGATCGCGTACGAGGTGCCCTTGTCGTCCCGGAACTCCACCTCGCGGGCGTGCCGGCGGCCGTCCTTGCCCAGGTAGCTGAACTCCCAGACCGCGCCCTCCTGCCCGTGCACGTCCACCTCGTCGAAGGCGACCCGCTTGTACTCCTTGAGGCTCTTGGAGACCGTGGCCTCCATCTCCTTGAAGTGCGCCATCGGCGTCAGCGGCTGACCGACCGTCACGGCGAACTGGAGGTAGCGGTTGCGCTTGTCCGGCGAGTAGTAGATCTGGTTGTTCTCCACCGTCCGCTCCCAGGTGCCCGTGGTGGGCAGCAGGAAGCGGAAGCCGACCGGGTCGTCGGTCCAGCGGAAGCCCTTGGGCGCCGGCGCACC
The DNA here is from genome assembly GCF_053596675.1 of Kitasatospora sp. NPDC001664. Taxonomy (NCBI): domain Bacteria; kingdom Bacillati; phylum Actinomycetota; class Actinomycetes; order Kitasatosporales; family Streptomycetaceae; genus Kitasatospora; species Kitasatospora sp. NPDC001664. The sequence goes on along the minus strand of NZ_JBSFGS010000015.1, from coordinate 26,827 downwards.
CGGGGTGACCGGGGCGGTCGGCGCGGCCGTTCCGGACTCGCCGCCGCCCCGGTCCGTGGTCATCGCGTACGTGCCGGCCCCGGCCAGCACCGCCACCAGCACCCCGGCCAGCAGCAGCCGGGGCCAGCGCCGCCTCGGCTCGGGAGCCGCCGCCACCGTCGGCTGCGGCGCCACCGGGACGGTGACCGGCTCGACGGGGGCCGTCTCCGGCTCCACCGTCTCGGCCCGGTCCACCACCGGCACGTTCTGGGTGGGCTGGGCCTGCGGCCGCTCCTGCCCCTGCGGCTTGATCGCCAGGGTGTGCCCGGACCGCACCTCGGCCAGCATCCGCATCGCCTGGTCCGCGTTCGGGCGCTCCGCCGGGTCCTTGGTCATCAGCGCGGCCAGCACCGGCCCCAGCGCCCCGGCCCGGCGGGGCTCCGGCAGCGGGTCGCCGACCACGGCGGCCAGCGTGGTGATCGGCGAGGTCCGGCGGAACGGCGAGTCGCCCTCCACCGCCGCGTACAGCGTCGCGCCCAGCCCCCACAGGTCGGAGGCCGGGCCCGGCCGCTCGCCCTGGGCCCGCTCCGGGGCCAGGTAGTCCGGCGAGCCCACCAGGTCTCCGGGGCGGGTCAGTTCGGTGGAGCCCTCGAAGGTGGCGATGCCGAAGTCCAGCAGCACCACCCGGCCGGTGCCGTGCTCCAGCAGCACGTTCGCCGGCTTCACGTCCCGGTGCAGCACCCCGAGTTGGTGCCCCCGGTGCAGCGCGGCCAGCACCTGGCAGCCGACCTCGGCCGCCTCCCGCGGCGACAGCGTCCCGTCCTGGCTGATCACGTCGGCCAGCGAACGGCCGTCCACCAGCTCCATCACGATCCACGGCCGGCCGTCCTGCTCCAGCACGTCGTGGATGGTGATCACGCCCGGGTGCTTGATCCGGGCGGCCGCGCGGGCCTCCCGCTTCATCCGGGACTGGAGGATCTCCAGGTCCTCCTCCGGAAGGTGGCTGACCGTCAGCTCCTTGACCGCCACCTCGCGGTCCAGCATCTCGTCACTGGCCCGCCAGACGGTCCCCATGCCGCCCCGGCCGAGCCGCTCACCGAGCCGGTATCTCCCCGCCAGCAGCCGCTGGCCGTCCTGCCCGTCCACAGCGACTGCTCCCCCCGTACCCAGGTGTTCGAATTCCGTACCTGCACAGGTTAGATCAGCCCGCGAACGCGGCCACCGCCGCCACCGCCGCCAGCATCAGCACCAGCACCCCGCCCACCAACAGCGACCCCAGCACCGCGGGCGACACCCTCGACGGCCGCCGCTCCACCGCCCCCGCCCGCCTGCGCTCCACCGGCCCCCGCCGACGGGCCGTCACCGCCCCCGGCCGGCGCACGACCGGCAGCACCTCCGCCACCCGGCCCGGGTCGTACGGCTCCGGCGCCCCGACCAGGAACGCGGCCAGCCAGGACCGCAACTGGCCCACCGTCAGCCGCCCGGCCAGCAGCCCGCCGACCACCCCGGCCAACGGCCCGCAGCCGTCCAGCGGCTCGTGCCGCCCGTCCCGCACCGCCGCCAGCAGCTCGCCCAGGTCCCGCTCCGGGTACGGCGCCCGCCCGGTCAGCAGACGGTGCATCAGCACCCCCAGCGCCCAGGCGTCCCCGGCCGCCCCGCCGTACGGCGCCCAGCGCTCCGCCCGCACCCCCAGCAGCACCGCCCTGGTCTCGTACACCCGGCGCTCCACCACCCCGCCGAGCTCCCGGCAGTACGCCTCCTGCACCGCCCCCAGCAGCAGCCCGCCGAGCATCGCCGCGCCGTCCTCGCAGACCAGCACCGACTCCGGCGCCACGTTCCCGTGCACCACCCCGCCGCGGTGCAGCTCCGCCAGCGCCCGGGCCAGGTCCGCCGCCAGCTCCGCCACCCGGTACGGCGACCACGGACGCTCCGTCAACTCCGCGAGCACGCTCCCCGGCGGAGCCTCCTCCGCCACCCAGAGCCGGCGCCCCTCCACGAAGGCCTCGAACCCGCGCAGCAGCCGCGGCCCGGCCGGCGCCCCGGCCAGCTCCCCCGCCACCCGCACCGCCAACCCCTCCCAGGGCTGCGGCCGGTCCCAGTCCTCCTGGTCCAGCACCTCCGGCAGCGCGATCCCCGTCAACCGGACCGGCTCGTCCCCCAGCACCCCCGCCAGGGCACCACCCATCGGACGGCCCGTCACCCGGTACCGCCCACCGACCACATCCCCCGGGGCGTGCATGTGTCCTCCCTCGAACGCCAGCGTACGCGCCCGCACGTCGAACGTGGCTACGCCTCCGGGGGCGCGAATCGGAAGGCGGCTCCGCCCGGCAGGGCAGCACCCCAGGGGCGCGGGGAACTGCGCGAGTTCGGAAGGCGGCCACCGTGAGATCGGGGCAGGCGAGCCGGTTGCACGCGCTGCCGTTCCCCCGCGCCCCCGAAGGCGTGGCCCCGAGCCCCGCGCCTATGCTCGTCCCGTACCGGAAGGGGTGTCACCCAGTGGTAGCCGAAGTCGTCGTCGTGGGAAGCGGACCGAACGGCCTCGCCGCCGCCCTCACCCTGGCCCGCGCCGGCCTCCGGGTCGAGGTCCGCGAAGCCGCCGACACCCCCGGCGGGGGCCTGCGCACGGAACCGCTCTTCCGCCCCGACGTCGTCCACGACATCTGTGCGGCCGTCCACCCGATGGCCACCGCCTCCCCCTTCTTCCGCGCCTTCGACCTCCCCGCCCGCGGCGTCGAACTCCTCACCCCGGAGATCAGCTACGCCCACCCCGTCACCCCCACCCGCGCCGCCCTGGCCCACCGCCGCCTCGACGCCACCTGCGAGCACCTCGGCCCCGAGGACGGCCCCCGCTGGCGCGCCCTGATGGAGCCCCTGCTGAGGCACAGTCAGGGCCTGGTCGACTTCGTGATGTCCGGCCAGCGCACCTTCCCCGCCGACCTGGCCGCCCCGCTCCTCCTGGCCCGCGGCCTGCTCGCCCACGGCACCCCGCTCGCGGCCCACCGGTTCCGCCGCCCCGAGGCCGCCGCCCTGCTCTCCGGCGTGGCCGCCCACGTGGTCGGTCCGATGCCCACCCCGTCCTCCGCCTCCGTCGCCCTGCTGCTCGGCCACCTCGCCCACACCGCGGGCGGCTGGCCGGTGCCCCGCGGCGGCAGCGCCCGCATCGCCGGGGCGATGACCGACGACCTCACCGCGCACGGCGGCACCGTCACCACCGGGGCCCGCCTGGACGACCTGCGCGAACTCCGGGGCGCCCGCGCCGTCCTGCTCGACCTCGGCCCCAAGGAGTTCCTCCGCGTGGCCGGCCCGCTGATGCCACCCGCCTACCGCCGCGCCCTCACCCGGTTCCGCCACGGCCCCGGCGCCGCCAAGGTGGACTTCCTCGTCAACGGCCCGGTCCCGTGGGCCGATCCGCTGGTCGGCCGGGCCGGCACCGTCCACCTGGGCGGCACCCAGCAGCAGGTCTTCGCGCAGGAGAGCCTGGTCGCCAAGGGGTTCCCCGGTGACGCCCCGTTCGTCCTCGTGGTGGACCCGTCGGCCGCCGACCCCTCCCGGGTCGCCGCCGACGGCCACCGCCCGCTCTGGGCCTACGCCCACGTCCCGCACGGCGACCGCACCGACCCGGCCGACGCGGTCACCGCCCGGATCGAGCAGTACGCCCCCGGCTTCGCGGAGACGGTGGTGGACCGCCGCTCGGTCAGCGCCGCCGCCCTGGAGGCGTACAACCCCAACTACGTCGGCGGCGACATCGCGGCGGGCGCCATGACCCTCCGTCAGGCCCTGTTCCGGCCCGTCCCCGCCTGGGACCCGCACCGCACCCCGCTCAAGGGCGTCTACCTCTGCTCGGCCTCCACCCCGCCGGGGCCCGGCGTGCACGGCATGTCCGGCTACCTGGCGGCCCGCTCGGCGCTGCGCCGCGAGTTCGGCGTCCGCACCGCGCCCGGGCTCTCACCCGCCCGCTGACGCCCGCTCAGGGAGCGGGCTGGAAGGAGTCGAACGAGGCCTGACGGGCCTGCACCTGCTCCGGCGAGTTCCAGACCGCGTCCGGGGCGATCCAGTAGATCGCGTAGCCGTACTTCCCGGTCACGAAGCCCCGGTTGAGCGCGTGCATGCGGACGCCGTCCTTGTCGTACGTCCACTCCCAGTCCGCCGAGTTGGTCCAGCCGCGGAAGGGCGCCGGACGGGTGCCGAGGCTCTGGTACCCGCGGAAGTTCGCCGGGCCCGCGGCGTCCGCCTCCTCCCAGTCCTTCAGCGCGCTCGGCCCGGGCGTGGTCGTCCAGTCGACGATCAGGCTGACGCCGTTGCCCCGGTACGCCTGCTGGGTCTTGCTCGCCGGCTGCGGCTTGAGCGCGTCCGGCACCGACACCGTGAAGCCCTGCGTGCCCCGCTGGCTCTGGTACCCGGCCGGGGCCGCCGGCGGCGTCTGCCCGGCCGGGGTCTGGCCCGGCTGCGTCTGCGTCTGGGTCTGCGTCGCGGTGGCCGTCACCGTGGCCGTGGCCGTCACGGTCGAGGCCGGCGCCGGGCTCTGCTGCTGGTCCTGCCCCTGGGCGGGCGGCGTCGGCGAGGGCGTCACCTGCCCGCTGCCCACCGGGGCCGCCGCTCCGGTCGGCTCCCCCTCGTCCCCGTCCCCCTTCGGCCAGAGCACCGCCCCGACCACCAGCGCCGCCACCAGCGCGACGGCCGCCGCGACCAGCAGCCACCGCCTGCGCGCCGCGTCCCCTCCCGCCGGGGCCACCGGGGCCCCCGGGGCCGCCGACGGGACGGCCGCCGCGGCCACCACCGTGGTGGCCTCGGCCCGGGTGGTGGCCTCGGCCGCCACCCGGCGCAGCATGGCCCGGGCCCGGCCGGCGTCCATCCGGGTGGCCGGGTCCTTGTCCAGCAGCCCCTCGATCACCGGCCGCAGCAGCGGCCCGGCGTTCACCGGAGGCTCCAGGTCCTCGGTCATCACCGCCGTCAGGGTGGCCAGCGCCGAACCCCGGTCGTACGGGGGCTTGCCCTCGGTCATCGCGTACAGCGTGCCGCCCAGCGACCAGAGGTCGGCCGGCGGCCCGGGCTTCTGCCCCTTGGCCCGCTCCGGGGATATGTACGAGGGCGCCCCGACCAGCATCCCGGTCGAGGTGATCGAGGTGTCACCCTCGACGCTGGCGATCCCGAAGTCGGTGAGCACCACCCGGCCGTCGTCGTCGACCAGCACGTTGGAGGGCTTCACGTCCCGGTGCAGGATGCCCAACTCGTGCGCCTCGCACAGGACCCCGAGCACCTCCAGGGCGATCTCGGCGGCCCGGGCCGGAGCCAGCGGCCCGTCCTCCTTGATCACCTCGGCCAGCGAACGGCCGCCGACCAGCTCCATCACGATCCACGGCCGGCCGTCCTCCTCGACCACGTCGAAGACGGTCACCGCCGCCGCGTGCCGGATCCGCGCGGTGGCCTTGGCCTCCCGCAGCGTACGGGCGATCAGCCGGTGGCGGTCGGCCTCGTCCACGCCCTCCTGCATCCGCAGTTCCTTGACCGCGACCACCCGGCCGAGCATCTCGTCCTCGGCCCGCCAGACCGTCCCCATGCCGCCGCGGCCGAGCACACCGGTCAACCGGTACCGCCGCCCCAGCAGACGTCCGTCGGTCTCGGTCATCGATGTCCCCCAGCGTCCGGCAGCCAAGCCCCCATCATCTCGCGTCCACCCGACTCCCTGTCAGCCACCCCCGGCCACAACCGCGTTCGTACCCGACCCGTGGCCGGAAACCGCCGTTCCGCCCCGGCCACGCACTGCCGCCGTCCGCGGTCGTTCACACCACCACCCCGGGAGAGGCACACCCTGATCACCGCCCCGGCCCGGCCGGTGCTCCCCTCCTGGCTCCGACTCCACCCGGTGGCTCGCCACCCGACGGCACGCCACGGGCAAGCGGAAGGCCCCCGCTCCGAAGGGAGCGGGGGCCTTCCGTCTTGACGGACCGTCAGCGCTGGGCCGGGTTGACCGTCACCTCGACGCGCTGGAACTCCTTGAGCTCCGAGTACCCGGTGGTGGCCATCGCCCGGCGCAGCGCACCGAACAGGTTCATGGTGCCGTCCGGGGTGTGCGACGGGCCGGAGAGGATCTCCGCCGTGGTGCCCACGGTGCCCAGGTCGACGCGCTTGCCGCGCGGCAGCTCCTCGTGCACCGCCTCCATGCCCCAGTGGAAGCCCTTGCCCGGGGCGTCGGTGGCCCGCGCCAGCGCCGCACCGATCATCACCGCGTCGGCGCCGCAGGCGATCGCCTTCGCCAGGTCGCCGCTGTAGCCCACGCCACCGTCGGCGATCACGTGCACGTACCGGCCGCCCGACTCGTCCATGTAGTCCCGACGGGCCGCCGCCACGTCCGCCACCGCGGTCGCCATCGGCACCTGGATGCCCAGCACGTTCCGGGTGGTGTGCGCGGCGCCGCCGCCGAAGCCCACCAGCACGCCGGCCGCGCCGGTCCGCATCAGGTGCAGCGCGGCGGTGTAGGTGGCGCAGCCACCGACGATCACCGGCACGTCCAGCTCGTAGATGAACTGCTTCAGGTTCAGCGGCTCGGCCGCACCCGAGACGTGCTCCGCCGAGACGGTCGTCCCGCGGATCACGAACACGTCCACGCCCGCGTCCACCACGGCCTTGGAGAACTCGGCGGTCCGCTGCGGCGACAGCGCCGCGGCGGTCACCACGCCCGAGTCACGGACCTGCTTGATCCGCTCCTTGATCAGCTCCGCCTTGATCGGCTCCGCGTAGACCTCCTGGAGCCGACGGGTCGCCGCGGCCTCGTCGGTGATCGTCGCGATCTCGTCCAGCAGCGGCTGCGGGTCCTCGTACCGGGTCCACAGACCCTCCAGGTTCAGCACCCCGAGACCACCCAGCTCACCGATGGCGATCGCCTGCGCGGGCGAGACCACGCTGTCCATCGGCGCCGCCAGGAACGGCAGCTCGAACCGGTAGGCGTCGATCTGCCAAGCGATCGAGACCTCCTTCGGGTCCCGCGTACGACGGCTGGGGACGACGGCGATGTCGTCGAAGGAGTACGCCCGCCGGCCGCGCTTGCCTCGCCCGATCTCGATCTCAGTCACTTCGAGCCCTTCCTGCACATGCTTTGCTGGTCGCCCCAGTATCCCGCACCGCGCCGCGCGGGCGCGCAAGTGTCCGCCGGGGCGGACGCCGAGGGGCGCGAGACTCTGCTCGATATGCGGGCGCACCCGGCAGGGCACACGCCAAGGGGCGCGAGACTCTGCTCGATATGCGGCTCCGCCGCGCGGGCGCGCACCCGACCCCCACCCGACAGGGCACACGCCAAGGGGCGCGAGACTCTGCTCGATATGCGGCTCCGCCGCGCGGGCGCGCACCCGACCCCCACCCGACAGGGCACACGCCAAGGG